>JAATGH010000084.1 GCA_015654745.1 Enterobacterales bacterium | reverse complement strand
GCCATGATTATCGTGCGCCGGATTATACCATCACCGATATCAGCCTGGAATTTGATCTTAACGCCGAGACCACAACGGTAACGGCGGTCAGTAAAGTCGTCAGACGAGGCCAGCCCGGGGCGCCGTTGCTCCTCAATGGCGAGGATCTAGAGCTGCAAAGCATCAGCATTGACGGCCAGCAGTGGCCGCATTATCGTCTGGAGGGACCATTCCTGATAGTAGAGCAGTTGCCTGGGGCATTTACCCTCAGCATTGTTAACGTTATCCATCCTAGTCAAAACTCGGCCCTGGAAGGATTATATCTGTCCGGCGACGCGCTTTGCACGCAATGCGAGGCGGAAGGGTTCCGCCATATTACCTATTATCTCGACCGACCGGATGTGCTGGCCCGCTTTACCACGCGGATTATTGACGATCGCGCCCGCTATCCCTTCTTACTTTCCAATGGCAACCGTATCGACGCTGGTGAGATGAGTGATGGCCGTCATTGGGTCGTTTGGCAGGATCCGTTCCCTAAACCCTGCTACCTATTTGCCTTGGTGGCCGGCGATTTCGATGTGCTGCGCGATCGTTTTACCACCCGTTCCGGGCGCGACGTGGCGTTGGAGCTGTTTGTGGATCGCGGTAATCTGGATCGTGCCGATTGGGCGATGGCCTCGCTCAAACAGTCCATGCGCTGGGACGAAACCCGGTTTGGTCTAGAGTATGATCTCGATATCTTTATGATCGTGGCGGTAGATTTCTTTAATATGGGCGCCATGGAAAATAAAGGATTGAACGTTTTCAATTCAAAATATGTCCTGGCGCGAGCTGAAACCGCCACCGATGCCGATTACTTGAATATTGAACGGGTGATAGGCCATGAATATTTCCATAATTGGACCGGCAACCGCATTACCTGCCGGGATTGGTTCCAGCTTAGCCTGAAAGAAGGGCTGACGGTTTTTCGCGATCAGGAGTTTAGCGCCGATCTCGGCTCACGTCCGGTTAACCGCATCGCCAATGTCCGGGTCATGCGCGGCTCGCAGTTTGCCGAGGACGCCAGCCCCATGGCACATCCCATCCGGCCCGATAAAGTGATAGAAATGAATAATTTCTACACCGTTACCGTGTACGAAAAGGGCGCGGAGGTAATACGCATGCTGCATACGCTGCTCGGCGAAGAGAAATTCCAGGCGGGCATGCGGCTGTACGTTGAGCGCCATGATGGCAGCGCGGCGACCTGCGATGATTTTGTCGATGCCATGGAGCAGGCGTCGGGAATAGATCTTCAGCTGTTTCGCCGTTGGTACGGCCAGTCCGGTACCCCGGTCCTGTCGGTGCGTGATGATTATAATCCCGAGCTGCGCCAATATCAGCTGCATGTGAGCCAGATGACGCCGCCTACGCCTGATGGGTCCGATAAACTGCCGTTGCATATTCCCCTTGATATTGAATTATATGACGTTGAGGGCCAGGTGATTCCGCTGCAATACCGCGGCCAACCGGTGGCTAATGTGTTGAACGTTACCGAAGCGGTGCAGACCTTTATTTTTGACGAGGTGCCTTCGTTGCCGATTCCTTCACTGCTGCGCGGCTTTTCCGCACCGGTTAAGCTGGATTATCCCTATAGCGATCGGCAGCTTACGTTGTTAATGCGTTCCGCTACCGACGAATTTTCCCGCTGGGACGCGGCGCAAAGTCTGTTAGCTATTTATATTCGGCTGAGCGTGGCGCGCTTTAGTCAGGGTTTGCCCTTGACGCTGCCGGCGCATGTTGCCGATGCATTTCGCGGTGTGTTGCTCGATCCTGATCTTGACCCGGCCTTGGCGGCGCAGATTTTGACGTTGCCCAGTGAAAACGAAATGGCGGAGTTGTTCAGCGTGATTGATCCCGTCGCCATTCATGGCGTCCATGAGGCATTAATTCGCTGCTTGGCGTTGGAATTGGATGACGAACTGCTGGCGGTTTATCTGGCCAACGGTACGGGGCAATATCTGGTAGATCATCAGGATATTGGCAAGCGGGCCTTACGGAATTGTTGTTTGTTCTACCTCGCCTTCGGCGATCTCGATCGGGCGGTCAGGTTGACGACTGCCCAGTATCATCAGGCGGATAATATGACCGATGCGCTGGCGGCGATTGCCGCCGCGGTGGCGGCGCAGTTGCCGTGCCAGGCGACACTGTTGGCTGAATTTGATGAGCGTTGGCATCATGATGGTTTGGTTATGGACAAGTGGTTTATGTTGCAGGCCACCAGCCCGGCGGAAGATGTGCTTAGCCAGGTTAAGTTATTGCTCAATCATCGTTCGTTTAGTCTGAATAATCCTAATCGCATCAGGGCATTGATCGGTGCGTTTTCCTCTGGCAATCCTGCGGCGTTTCATGCGGCGGGGGGCGGGGGGTACCGCTTTCTGGTTGAAATCCTGATTGAACTGAATACCCGCAATCCACAGGTGGCGTCGAGATTGATTGAACCGTTGATTCGTTTGCGGCGTTATGATGATACGCGTCAGGGGTTGATGCGTGATGCGTTGAATCGACTGCAGGCGTTGCCGAATTTGTCGGGCGATCTGTTTGAAAAGATTGGTAAGGCGTTGGGATAGTAGGCCGGAGGCTGCTTTGACCCCAACGGCGCGCTCGGGCAGCCCAAAAAGGGCTGCTTCGACCCCAACGGCGCGCTCGCCCTTTAACAAGCTTCGCTTTGGCTCCGTGTTGGCGGGTCTATCGCGCCTAGGGGCGCTCGGGCAGCCCAAAAAGGGCTGCTTCGACCCCAACGGCGCGCTTCCCCTTTAACAAGCTTCGCTTTGGCTCCGTGTTGGCGGGTCTACCTCGCCTAGGGGCGCTCGGGCAGCCCAAAAAGGGCTGCTTCGACCCCAACGGCGCGCTTCCCCTTTAACAGGATTCGCTTTGGCTCCGTGTTGGCGGGTCTATCGCGCCTAGGGCTCTCCCGGGCGGTTTTATTTGATCTGGCGCGATTGAATGCGCTTTTTTTGCCGCCTTTGATTCCCTTTCATCCGGTGATACCTGATAATACCGCCCCGGTTGCTCACGGGATATCAGGAGACGTTATGTTTTATCCCCTTGTCAGACAGGCCTTGTTTCAGCTCGATCCTGAGCGCGCGCACGAATTTACCTTTCAGCAATT
>JAATGH010000465.1 GCA_015654745.1 Enterobacterales bacterium | reverse complement strand
CATCGCGAGGAACTGGCGCTGCTTGATAGCGTCAGCATGGGCAAGCCGGTAAACGATGCGCTGAACATTGACGTTCCGGCCGCGGCCCACGTTATTGCATGGTATGCGGAGAGCATCGATAAAATTTATGATGAAATAGCGCCTACCCGTCAGGGCGTGCTGGCAACCATCACCCGTGAGGCCATAGGGGTCATCGCCGCGATTATTCCGTGGAATTTCCCATTGGATATAGCCGCATGGAAACTTGGGCCGGCCCTGGCCGCCGGCAACAGCGTCGTGCTTAAGCCGTCCGAAAACGCGCCGTTTTCCGCGCTTCGGCTGGCCGAACTTGCCCTGGAGGCCGGTATGCCGGCGGGCGTGTTCAACGTGGTCACGGGCTTGGGTACCGAGGCCGGCGCCGCGCTGGGTCTGCATAATGATATTGACGCTATTACCTTCACCGGCTCCACGACGGTAGGTAAGGCCTTTATGCACTATTCCGCCCAGTCCAACCTCAAGCAGGTATGGCTGGAGTGCGGAGGAAAGAGTGCCAATATTATTTTCTCCGACTGTCAGGACTTGGAGCTTGCCGCCGAAAAAGCGGCCTTCGGCATCTGTTTTAATCAAGGAGAAGTCTGCTCTGCCAATTCTAGGCTGCTGGTCGAACGCTCGATCTACCCGGTTTTTATCGACCTGCTGACCCAAAAACTGAACCAATGGCAGCCGGCCCATCCCCTGAGCCTGGAGGCGCGGATGGGCGCCATGGTAAGCGCCGCGCATAAACAGAAAGTCATGGGTTTTATCCAGGATGCGCGCAATGCCGGAGCCACCATTCTGGCCGGAGGTAGCGATCTGGAGATCGATGGGGTTGCTAACTATATACAGCCGACTTTAATCGGCGGCCTGCAAGACGATATGCCGCTCTGGAAGGACGAAATTTTCGGACCGGTGCTGGCGGTGCGGGTATTTGATGATGAATCGGAAGCGATAGCGCTGGCGAATAACCATATTTACGCGCTGGCGGCCTCTATTTGGACTGATGATCTCAATCGGTCCCATCGCGTCGCCAGGCGGCTGAATGCCGGCACAGTTTCCGTTAACGCCGTAGATGCCCTGGACGTAACGGTCCCGTTTGGCGGCAATAAACAGTCTGGCTTTGGACGCGACCTTTCTCTTCATGCCTTGGATAAATTCACCAAGCTCAAGACAACCTGGTTCGAGTTAAAATAAGATATTCGGCGGGACATTGCCCGGGCAACGCTAGCAAGGCTGCCCGCGAACGGTATCCAGCAATTGCCTGCGCACGCTGACGAATGCCGCTTTGGCCGCATCATGCAGCAGATGGATTTTATCGACCCGGAGGCGGCCGCCGGTCCAGACGCGGATGATGGGCGAGGTGCCGGTGCCGCCGAAAATCTGTCCGGACAAGATTTTCTCCGTGGGCAGTCCGGCAATGGAAACATGTCCGGCGTCCAGCTCGACAAAATCCGCCCGTTGGCCGACGGCGATACCGTTGATATTGCGGCCGCTGGCCTGGGCGCCGCCGCTGACCGCCGCGAGATACAGGGCGGTACCCACCTCGGGGAAATCGCTGCTGGCGCCGATATTACGCTGTCGCAGCCGCAGCCGCTGTCCATACTCCAGGATCAGCAGTTCCTCTGCCACATTGACCACGGCGTTGCTGTCTGAGCCAATACCCCAGCGGCCCTGGCACCGGCGCCATTGATCGTAGTCAAACACGCCGTCGCCCAAATTGGCTTCGGTGGCGGGACATAATCCTACCACGGCCCCCGTTGACGCGGCCTGGCGATACTCTTCTTCGGTCATATGGGTGGCATGGACCAGGCACCAACGGGCATCCACCGGCTGATGGGCTAAAAGCCATGCCACCGGCCGCTGCCCGGACCACGCCAGGCAGTCCTCCACTTCCTTGGTTTGTTCGGCAATATGGATATGGATAGGCGCGCCGGCATCCCTCTGGCGGATGCCGTTGACCAGCTCGGTCAGCGGCTCCGGCGCCACCGCGCGCAGCGAGTGGGGAGCGATGCCCAGCCTGGCCTGCTGGCGTTCGCATAATGGCCGCAAGATATCCCATAGCGCCAGCATATCAGGGGTACTATGAATAAAACGGCGTTGTAATGGACCCGGCGCCTGGCCGCCGAAACCGCCGTGCTGGTAGCACACCGGCAATAAGGTCAGCCCGATGCCGGTGTTGCGGGCCGCGTTAAGCAGGCTGCGGCTCATGGCGGCGGAATCGGCGTAGGGCTGGCCGTCGGGCTGATGATGAACATAATGGAATTCACAGACCGAGGTATAACCCGCCGACAGCATTTCCGCATAGAGCCAGGTGGCAATGATTTCCAATTGTTCCGGGCCGATCTGCGCAGCAAAGCTATACATGATGTTGCGCCAGCTCCAAAAGCTATCCCGCTGGCCATGGCGATCTTCCGTTAACCCCGCAAAGGCCCGTTGGAAGGCATGGGAATGCAGGTTTGGCATCCCTGGAATCAGGCAGGCCACTTGGTCTACGCCCTGAGGACAGTCGGCCTGAGGTGTCACCTGGCTGATCACGCCCTGTTGATCCCATTCAATCAGCACGTTTGGCTGCCAGCCGTGATGTAATAAAACCTGTTGAGCAAAAATACGTTTGGAGGTTGTCATGTCGTTATCTCATCGCCAAAAATGCCCCGGCACGAGGGCGGTGGGTTGGGCTACGCGCGGGACAGCACGGTTTGCAAAAACCTTTGGGTGCGCGGATGCCGAGGTGCGCCAAAAATCTGATCCGGCGGGCCCGCTTCGATAATGCCGCCACCGTCCATCACCACCACCACATCGGCCACTTCCCGGGCAAACGCCATTTCATGGGTCACCACAATCATCGTCATACCGTCCTGGGCCAGGATTTTCATGACCCGCAGCACTTCGCCCACCAGTTCGGGATCCAGCGCGGAAGTGGGTTCATCGAACAACATGATCAAGGGATCCATCGCCAGGGCGCGGGCAATGGCTACCCGCTGTTTCTGTCCGCCGGACAGGCTGTTGGGCATCGCCAGCGCCTTTTCGGTCAGCCCCACTTTACCCAGTAATTTCATCGCCTGGTCATGGGCAGTGGTTTTGTTGATATGCCGCAGCGTCATCGGCGCGACTCAGATATTATTCAAAACGTTCAGGTGTGGAAACAGGTTGAAGGATTGAAACACCATCCCCACGTTTTTACGCAGCGCGTTAAGCTCGAGATCGGGCAGCATCTTGCCCTGGTTAATCAGCTGGCTGCCGCAAATTTCAATATCGCCTTCTTCCGCATGTTCCAGCCCGTTGCAACAGCGCAGAAACGTGCTTTTTCCCGAACCGCTGGGGCCGATGATCACGACCACCTGACCCGCGAATACCTGGAAATCAATCCCCTTTAATACCTGATGCCGGCCAAACCGTTTGCCAAGGTTGCGAATATTAATAACCGGATGATTGTGCTGCATTTTTTCGGATAACGGCTGCATTACATTGCCCCCTTGGCCTTAAGCCTTTGCTCAACATAACGCAATGTCAGCACCGAGACCCCGGTCAGAACGAAGTACACCAGCGCGATGGCGAGATAGGTCTCCAGATCCCGGTACGAGTTGCTGATAATGGTTGATCCCGCCTGCATCACATCCTGGATGGTAATGAGCGAAACCAGCGCCGAGTTCTTGATCAGCGCGATAAATTCATTGCCCAGCGGCGGAATCATTCTGACCGCCGCCTGCGGCAGGATAATTTTAACCATGGCCTGTCCACCGGACATACCAAGGGAACGTGCCGCTTCGGTTTGACCTTTTTCTATGGATTGGATCGCGCCGCGCACCACTTCCGAAACGTATGCGCTGGAATACAACCCCAAACCGATCACGCCGCAAAGGAACGAGGGCAACATCAGTCCCAGCCTGGGCAGGCCGTAATACCAGATAAACAGCTGTACCAGCAGCGGCGTACCCCGAATCAGGGCCACATAGGCACTGCAAACAGAATAAATCAGGCGCCGTTCGGGCTTTAGACGACCGATACCCAATAATAATCCCAACATACAGCTAAGCAGCAGTGCGCAAAGAGTGATTTCAATGGTCACTACCGTGCCGCGCAATAAGAGATCGGTGTTGGCAAAGACTGGGGAAAAGTTCAAATCAAGACTCATAAGTATTCCCGTTTCTCGTACGGCCGATCGCGGCATCGGCCATCGCAGGTCATGGTATGCGGTAAAGATGCGGTTATGGCGTTATTTCGCCTGCGTTGGAAACCACTTTGCCACTAACGCGGCGTACGTACCGTCAGCCTTGAGTTTAACCAAGGCGCCGTTGATGGCGGCGGTCAGCTCTGGCTGGTTTTTTTGTACCGCAATGCCATATTCCTCGGTCGTCAGCTGATCGCTTAGTATCCGCACCCCCCCTTTGGTTCTGGCATATTGAAATGCCGCCGGTTTGCCGGTAACCGCGGCGTCCACCCGGCCGATGTCCACCAGGCTGAACATTTGCTGGTTCTTTTCAACTTCAACCACATGCGCAGAGGGAAGGTTATCCTTTAGCCATTGCACCGACTTGGTCCCCACCTGGACGCTGATTTTTTTATCTTTTAGATCGCCGATGGTTTTGATGGCGTTATTGTCGCTCTTTACCATGGCCACTAGACCGCCGCTCAGGTACGGCTGAGTGAAGTCGATGACCTGGGCGCGCTCGGGCGTAATGTAGATACCGGAAACGGCAATATCGGCGCGCTGAGAGGTGACGCTTGGGACCAATCCTTTAAAATCCACATTTGTCCATTGGATCGGACGATCGAGGACTTTGCCGATAGCGTCCACCAGTTCAATATCAAAGCCGGTGAATTTACCGTTTTCCATAAACTCCATTGGCGGGAAGGTGGCGTCGGTAACCGCCTTAATCGGTTCGGCGGCCTGCGCCGGCATCGTAGCCGACAGGCAGATCATGCCGACGGCAAACAAACTGGTGAATAGACGATGGGTAGTAGACATGGCGTATTTCCTTTTTATTTCAATCGGAGTGGGTCAAATCATTCATTTAACAGACGCGTGTTTAGGCGTTCCGCAGCCTCGGACGTTAGCCGGATAAACGCGGCCTGTTGGTCGGTCATCCGCTGCAGCGGCGCCATCAGCGTTAATCCGCCCAGTAAAAATCGGCCGCGGGTAAATATAGGGAAACAGACTCCCCACACGCCCTCGTCCACTTCGCCGCTGCTGCAGGCATAGCCTGACGCGCGAATATTGGCCAATTGGGCCAACCGGATGGTTTGCTGATCTTTATCGGGGAACTCGGCTTGTAAAATACTATTCAGCTCTGGCCCCGGTAGATGGGCCAGCAGGCATTTGGCGGTGGCGCCCTCTCTGAGCGGCACGCTGCGGCCTTTCTCAAAGGAACAGCGAAGCGATTGCGGCGCTTCAATCATATCAACGCACACCGCATGGCGATGCACCGCCACCGTAATCGCCACCGTTTCGCGGGAACGTTCCGACAGCCACTGCAAATCGTCCTGGGCATAATGCGTCAGCATCGCTACGGCATTAAATCCCAGCGCCAGCTGTAAACTCACCGGACCGGGAGCATACAAATTGCCGGTTTCAAACACAAACCCCCAGCGCTTGAGCATAGCCAGTTGTCGATACAGCGTACTTTTAGCCAGGCCGGTGGCTTTCATCAGTTCAGCCGCACTCGCCGGCCGGCCGAGCTGCGCCAGCACTTTTAACAGCGCCAGGACCCGTTCGTGGGAAGAAACGTTTTCCGTTGGGTGTTGATCTTCTGCGGCAAGGTGATTACGTGTTGGCATAGTTGCTTAGGTAACCTGTTCCAAGGTGTTTTTAACCAAGCAGAATCCGTGCCATGTTTTGAGAATGCAGTCTCACTAGATGGGAATCATGCCGTATATTGCAGGCAACGATGCGCTAGAATCGGTACCGATCGTTGCTGCCGCTGGGTTTTAAAGGCCGTGGTATCCAAGCTGCAAGGGCAATAAAAAAAGAGAAAAGGTCAACAGACGCGCGGCGTTTCGACCGCGGGATGAAACGACTTGGGCAATGGAATGGTGCAAAGGGGGATGAGTGCACCAAAATGGTGATGTTGACCCGCCACATCACATGTTGCGCCCTGGTTGAAGGCGAAGTCGATATCGTTTTACCCATCGCGCCCTACCAACATTCGGCGGAAACCCAATGTTGCCGATTACGGGAAGGTCAGTTCGGCTGGCCTCGCGGACGCGGCGCGAAGCGTGCGCAGACCGATAAGCACTACCACCACCAAGGCCAGCCCCGCGATAATAGGTACGCCAAAGCCTGCCCGTGCGCCATAGGCATCGATGATCCGGCCTGAAAGCGCTCCACCAAGCGCCACGCCAATGCTGATGCCTGTCGTCATCCACGTCAGTCCTTCGGTAAGCTTGGGCAGTGGCACAATGATGGTGCCGAGATTCATGACGATGACCATTGTCGGCGCGAAGGACAGCCCTGCCATAAACACCATCCCCGTCATGATATAGACGTCCGGTGAAAGAATGGGCAGTATGGCGGTAACTGCCGTTACCACTATCCCGACAAGGAACTGTTTCTCAATCGGTAAGTCACTCCTGAACGCGCCGAAAACCAGGCCAGAAGTCATAGAACCAAGCGCATAGGCGGCCAGGATGAAACTGGCTGCCGTTGGCCAATTTTGCGCATTGGCGAAAGCCACAACGGCCACGTCGATTGACCCGCCAATCACGCCCATCGCTAAAAATGCCAGCACGATGATTCGAAGACCGGGGATACGCAGAGTCGAGCTTCCGCTCGCCCTACCGCCGCGAGCCACCTTCGGCTCAGTCTGCCGTTGCAAAAGAAAGGCGGTCATGCCAATCACCAGCAGCAGGACGGCAGCAAGAGGACCGGCCTCGGCAAACAGGCTGGCGCTCAGGCCAATGGACAGTGGTGGGCCGACTATATAGGTCAGTTCAGTTAACACCGCATCAAAGGAAAAAGCCGTGTGCAATTGCGGTTTGCCACGGAAAAGCTCTGCCCAGCGGGCTCTTATCATGGCGGGCATGTTCGGCATCGAGCCGGCCAGGGCCGCCAGGATAAACAGCACTGCGGCTGATGCTGATATGTGGGCGGCAACCAATAGCGCCAGCAGCATGGCACAGCTAAAGCCGCTGACCATGGGAAGAACTCGGCTCTGGCCGTATTGATCGACGAATTTCGACACTTTTGGACTGATAAGCGCGTTCGCCAGGGTAAATGTGGCTGCGACCGCCCCGGCCAACCGGTAAAGGCCGCTCTGTTGCACCAGCATGGTGATGATGCCAATACCGATCATCGCTTGAGGCAGGCGGACGATTAGGCTCGCGAACACCAACCCCATAACCCCAGGAGTTTTCAGCATTTCGCGATAATGATTTGCCATGCTAACTCCGATTTGTCATTCGGCGCCGATTGAGAAATTTCAGGAACAACCGCAGATTGAATTTTATGCGTATATACTGTTGAACGAATGGTATCGGCTTGATCACCTAAAGTCCATGGGTGCCGTGCTGCACCTATTACATCGTCAAGTCGTACCCGCAACAAATAGGCATGCATGAAGTGCGCCGGCCCATTTAGCCTTAGCGCGATCGGCGCCCATCCGAGCCACCGCTATTATCGCGGCTGAACGACTCGTCCAGAGATACTACGTGAAAATTAAAAAATAAATGAATATCACATGATTGCGCCGTTTTGCAGATACCAAGGCTGTTGTCCTGGACAATTTACTATATTCAATATATCCACATGCTTGAGCTGTTTCTTGCCGGTACTACTATCAACAATCTGGTAAACTCTAAGATATTTGCCGGTTTGAGGGTTTTGATAGTCAAAATCAATGGTCACATAATAGAATGCGCCCGGCTGGGGTTTGAAGGCAATGATGCTTTCAGCCACGGTAATCTTTGGTTCAAGGAAATTCGTCGTATCCTTTTTCCCCGTATAAATGGCTCTTATCGCAAGGTTATCATTGGCATTGACCCAAAATTCCTGACTGTATCTATTCATTTCTTCTACGGTAGGCATGCCTATTTTTTTGCCGTGAGGATCATCACTTATTGCAGCTAAACCGCGAGGCACAAAACCATTATTTTTGGAGTATAAATCAATACACGTCTTGACCTCCGGATAGACCCGGACCTGCTCATAATGAGTATCAAACGCAATTCCTACTTTTTTATCCCCGGTATAATCCGTTAAGTGTTTATTATAATCAGATACCATCGTGAGGGTAGAACAACCGGTTAGCAGCATAACTCCAGCCAGCGCCAAAAAATGTCTCAATTCAATTACTCCTGATTCGAAATTAAACGACTGCCATGTTTACCCTAGCTCGCCTACCGCGGCCATAACGCCCGCACCCCGCTAAAGGGCAATAAGCCGATGTTATCGGCATAAAGAGCGTGCTCATTAATTTTTTTATGGACGCGTATGGAATCGCGTATTTTTGTGTGCAACGCAGACGACGAAGAAGAATGTCAGAGCGGATAGCGCTGTACCCAATCAATGACAAAATCGCGGAAACCACTTTTTTTTGGAGCCTGGCCGCTCGACGGGTACAGGAGTACATACCCGCCTAGGGCATCCGATGGCGGTGGGACGGGCTTAGCATGCGTAGCCTTAAGGGTAGGCCGGCCTACGCGGCTTAATTCACAGGGTTGCCTGGGTATGACGTAATGAAATTGGCCAGTCGCCTTCCCATACCATGTGGTCCTTAAGGATTTTTGCACTGTATTCCAGGCAAATCCTGACGGGCAGGCCAGGATAAATCCGGTCCATTTCCCGTATCAATTCATTGGCATCTTTTGTCAGGGCATAGGTTCTCAGGAAGGTTTGAATATACTGCCGGGTAAAACCGATAGCCGAGGGACGCAATCTGTCATTTTGTGGACCATGACCAGGGACAACCACTTCCGCGCCGAGGTTTTCAAGATAATCCAGGGTCTTGAACCAGGCATTAAACATATTCATATCCCGAGCATCCGCCACCCAAACGTGCGCATCGGAAAACACCAGATCCGAGGCAATCAGGGTTTTTATTGAAGGGATCCAGATCGGCGCGATATTGAGGCAATCACCCCGCAATAATCCAAGAATTTCCAGGCGCTGCCCCTCCAGGGTCAAGAACGAAGCATCAGCGGTTTCCACATCGACCTTTTCTTTGGCGCCATTTTCCTTTAATACCTGGTTGCCCCAGTAGGCGATTTTAAAATCATAAGCCTGTCTGACATCCTCGGCGGCTTGCTGATAGGCGACCACCCGTGCGTCGGGAAAAGCCTGTTTGATGACGGACAGGCCAAGGAAATGATCGGGATGAAGATGGGTGATAAAGATGGTGGTCAGCTGCCGGCCGGTTTCGATAATATCTGCCACCAGGCGGTGGGCGTTCGATAACGTAAACTGCGAATCAACCAGCAGGGCTTCCTTTTGGCCATAGACAATGGTGGAGCTGACACCGAATCCGTCGTGTTCGTCGCTGCTAATGAAAACTTTTATCTTCAAGGGTTCAATACGCATAAATAGCTATACCTCTATTGTTGTTCTAACTCATTTTGCAGAATGAAGATCTTGCCGATCCGCCGGGCGGCTACCCCTCCCGATAGGCAATCCCCATGCCGCTGCGAGGGTAGTGCCAGGTAAGTACGCCGGGAGGGGCCATGGCCCGACAGGTACCGCATTCCAGACAGGCGGCGTACATAATGCCAACCGTGTTGTCGGCCTGCATCGAATAGACATGGGCAGGACAGATCCGGACCAATAAAGGGCCCGCGCCGGTAGACTTGGCCGCGGCCTGGTCGATTTGGATATGGGACTGCTCCGCGTCGGTCTCGTAGCGATTTCCGTCAAGCCGTTCGCTGACGGTGCCAAATTGCGTCTTGCTCATAACGACCTCATTGCGGTGAAAATATCTTTGACCAGATGAGTAACCTTCAGCGGGGATTTCCGCAACGCCGCCATCCCGGTTGGCAGCAGACGCTGGCGCGGACGGGTGTCGAGGTTGTATGCCCCGTACAATATGTCGCTCAGCAGTACACCGTAGTCGCCATAAATCCGCGGAGTCTCCATAAACCTTGGCGCCTTGGCATAGGTACGCATATCCTGTCCGACAAAAGACCGGTTAAGTTCGGCGGCGTAGACGTCCAAAGTGACCTGAGAGAAATCGCCCTTTCGCAGTGCGCTGTCAATGGCCTTCGCCGCCGCTATCCCCGATCCGGCGGCCAGATCCATGCCGCGCACCGTCAGGCCGGTGTTTAATGTCAATCCCGCCGCGTCGCCCACTACCACCAGCCCCGGCCGGGTGAGGTCATGCACCATCGCCGCCCCCCCCTCGGCCACCATATGGCAGCCGTACTCGAGTAATTCGCCACCGCTGAGAAATGGCGCGATCGCCGGATGAGCAAGAAACCTATCGTGCAAATCTGATGAGGTCTCGCCTCGTTTTTCCAGGTCGTCGAGCCTTAGAACCACCCCGATCGATATGGAATCTATATTGGTGTACATAAACCCGCCGCCCCCCACGCCGTTGGTGCAATCCCCCACCACGGCATACGCGGCGCCCTCGTCTCCCGTCAGGTTGAATCGTTCCTCGATCACATTGCGCGGCAACTTGATAACTGACTTTACCCCTACGGCCAGATGCTTGGTCAGCGCTTTCTCCCTGATGCCCGCATCCTGACAGATAAACGAGTTCACACCATCGGCGGCGACGACCACATGGGCGCGTAATTCATCGTCACCCGCCTTGATACCGACAATCTGATCTCCGTTCCTAACCAGCGAGTCCACCTTGACGCCCGGCATCAGCGTGACGCCGGCCGCTTCGCATTTGCCGGCCAGCCAATCGTCGAGTTTAGCCCGCAGCACGGTCACGGCCGTCACGGACTGCGCCAGGCGCGCGTCGCGGTAGTCCACATTCACAAAGGATGACGGTGTAAGGAAACTCAAACAGTTACGGGTGATGCGCCGCTCAATCGGCGCCTCGGTGACAAAGCCGGGAAAGACTTCTTCCATCACCCGGCAATAGAAAACGCCGCCGGAGAGATTCTTGCTGCCTGGTTTTGAGCCCCGTTCAGCCAGCAATACGGAATGCCCCTTGACGGCTAATTGGTATGCGGTTACGCAGCCGGCCACACCCGCCCCGATAACGATAACGTCAAAATCAACGTCCGGAGAATTAACATCTTCCGCCATATATTGCGTACTCCTTCAATCCTTCACCGGAAAAATTCATATCCCGCCCTAGCCAAACATCAGAGATTGGATAGGTGAAGGGCGGGAGCAGAACGGTCAGACGATCGGCGCGTGCTTGAGGAACGTGATCACATGCCGTGCCGCCATGCGTCCCGACGTATGGGCGAAACCGTTTGCCGATCCGGGTACATCCAGGTTGTAGGTATCGCCATAAAGTCCGCTGGCATCATTACCGACGGCGTACAGGCCCGGGATAGGCTGATAGTCTTTGTCGGTAACCTGAAGGTTGCCGTTAACCCGAATGCCGCCGGAGGACACCAGCACGCTTCCCGTGAGGTTGATGGCATAGAACGGCCCTTGGCGTACCGGGCGTAGGAACTTGGCGGGCTTATAGAATAGGGAATCATACCCCTGGTCGCAGGCCGCGTTATACTCGTCCACCGTCTGCTCAAGCACCGCCGGGTCAAGACCCACTGCCTTGGCCAGAGCGTTAATGGTGTCGCCCTTCCACGCCAGGCCGTCGGCTACATCTTTGTCGAGTTCAGCCAAAAGCCGGCTAAGCTTCATTTTATATTCGATAAAGTCGCCTAACCCGATATCCGAGCCGTTCTCCATCAGGTGTCGCACGGTGTCGCCGTCGATGATCGAGTACACGGTCGACTCCGGTTGCCTGGCCAATACATTGCCCGCGTCGGCAAAGCTCATGGCGACCTCCTCGTTGGCAAAGCGGCGGCCCGTTTTGTTGACCCATAACACGGGCTGGGAACCGGCGCCGCTGATATGCGAAGTCAGGGTTTTGCCACGGGCGCACGGGATGATCATCAGCGCGCCGATGTTATCCGTATCGGCGCCGACCTCGAGCGCCATGGTAAGCCCGTCACCCGTGTTTTGGGTGGGAACGCATTGATAGGTATCGTCGAGATAGCGTGCAAGCCATGAATACTTCTTTCTTATCTCCGGGTTGTTGCCGAAGCCGCCGCTGGCGATGACCACGGCCTGGCAGGCGAGATTCATTTGACTGCCGTCCGAGTCCTCGGCCAGCACACCGGCGACGGCGCCGTGTTTCATGATGATCTTTCTGGCCGGCGTCGAGGTGAAGATATCCACGCCCGCGTTAATGCAGGCGCGCAGCAAAATGTCCTGGACGTGGGCGCCCAAGCCATCGGGCCGATGAAAGGTGTAGAGTTCCAGGGGCTGATCGTAGGCGTAGATCGTCACGTCGGTATACTCAATACCCATGGACTTTAAAATGTCGATGGTTTCGGCGCTGTTATTGACCTGCATCCGCACAACATCGGGATTGGCGCGATGGTGGCTGTATTCGATATAGCGGCGAAAACCCTCGCCCCGAGTAGGGAAATGCGCCCCTTCATGCTCCGGAACGCCACGCGCTTTCTGCTCGCTCGACTCAAAGGCCGCCGTGCCTTCGGCATAAATGGAGGATCCACCCGTTTCCGGTTTTTTTTCCAGTAGCGCAACCCGCAGTCCGCTCTGCGCTGCCGTTAGCGCGGCGGATTTACCCGAGCCGCCGCCTCCGATGACGATAAGATCATACTCGGCATCGACGGACACATTCTGTTCAGCCATTTTATTCTCTCCTGTTACGTTCAGATTTGTCGAAGCCCGTTCAGTTGGCGGCCTTAAACGCCGCCGTCAGCGCGGGAACGACCTGATAGAGATCGCCGAGGATACCGATGTCACAATGCTTGAATATCCTGGCCTCGGGATCGTTGTTGATGGCAACGACCACCTTTGCGTCGCGTACACCCGCCATATGCTGGGGCTGTCCAGAGATACCCACGGCAATGTAGATATCTGGCGCGATCTGATTATGCGACGATCCAACGACCCTGGATGACTCAAACCAGCGCATGTCATCGCATACGGGTAGCGAGCAGGCAATCTCCGCGTGGACCGCCGCGGCCAGTTCTTCGATCTGTGTCAGGTCGTCTTTCGCCCTCAATCCCAAGCCGATGCCCACCACCCGCGTTGCGCTCAGCAATCCGGCGCTGTCGGCGCCTGCCCCGGCAGAGTCCACCACCCGCATCGCGCCGCCCGAGCCCAAGATCGGCGCCGGTTCGATTATCCTGGGCTGAGTGGGGGTCGGCGGGACATCTTCCCCATCGAAGATGCATGCAAGTGTGTCAAGGGCTTCAAGCGTTTCGACGACCTTGCCCTCGGCAGCGGCACGGCTTACCAGAATGTTATTGCCCGCCACATTAAGCCCCCGCACCGAGGCAACGACGGCGGCGTTCAGACCCATCGCCGCAACGCCCAGCAGAACTCGCCCCGCCGGCGCGTCGGACGACAGCACGACGCGTGGCCCCGCCGCCTTCAAGGCTGCGGCGATTGGCTCGGCGTAGGACTCGACAGGCGCGCCATCAGTCGGGGCATACCAAAGTACCCGGTCAAATCCGGTGGCGGCGGCGACGTCAGCCAAGGCGCGGGGACCGACCACGGCCGCGGTGGTGAAGCCACCGAGCCGCCGCGCGGCGGCAAGCATCCCGCCGATACGCCTTTCGTCGGTAACGATAATCCAACTGTCCAGATTCATTAAAATCCTCCTGTTATTTGCACCGGTTTAGCGACAACGGCAAAGTTCGAGCTCACAGAACTCCCTCCGTGCGCAGTATCGTCAGCAACTCCCTGGCTGCCGCGGCGGGATCCGCGCCACCGATGATCCGTGCCGGTGCCGAATCGGGGAGCCGCGTTCCTTGCGACGTTACCGTGGCGGTGGATTTGATGTCCAAGTCCGCCAACGTCAGCTTAACGACGGGCTTCTTGCGCGCGGCGAGGACATCTTTCATGCTGGGCACGTGCTGTTCAGCCCGGCTCGCGGCAACGGCAAGGAAGGCGGGACCGGTCACGTCTACCAACTGAGTCACCCCACCAAGCTTGCGGGTCACCCGCAGGCAACCCGCGTCCACCCTGACCGATACGACATTGGCGAGGGCGGCCCATCCCAGTTGGCCCGCCAGGGCCGCCACCACGCCGTAATCCCATACAGAGTCGCCCATCAGGACGAGATCCACGCCGCCGATATGGCGCACGGCGGCGGCCAAGATGGCGCCAGTGGACGCACTGTCCAACCCTGTCTGTATATCGGTCACGGCGACCGTGCTTGAGGCGCCGCGTGCCGCGGCCCACGCCACATCACCATCACCGATGGTGAGTCCAATGATTTCATCCCCGGTGGCGGCAATGTCTCTGGCGACGCCCAGCGCCGCGGGATCATCGTCACTTGCCGACATTTTGACGCCTTGCCAGTTGGCGGAACCATCCGCCCCCACCCGTGCATCCTGTGGATTCATTGACCACTTGAACACAACAATAATCTTCATAGCTTTACCTCATCCAAAATCAGCTCACCGGCCCACATTGACATTGAGACCGGTGCAAATGCAGGGGGGCGATCAATGCGCGGTTTGAGCACCGTCCACCGGGATGACCGCGCCGGTCATGAAGGATGCCATCGGGGATGCCAGGAATAGGACAATGCCCGCAATTTCGTCCGGGGTGGCAATTCGATTTGTCGCGTTGAACGACTTGATTAACTCGCGCATTTGCGGGTTTTCCATCCACCCTTTGGTCATCTCGGTGGCGGTGAAGCCCGGGCAAATCGCGTTAATGCGAATATTACTTTGCGCGTACTCCAGCGCGGCGGCTTTGGTGAGGCCCGCGACGCCATGCTTGGCCGCCACGTACGGACTCATTCCCGGGTCGGCCACCAGGCTGACAACCGATCCGCAGTTGATAATTGAGCCACATCCGGCTTTGAGCATTTCAGGGATTTGGTATTTCATGCACAGGAAGAGGCCTTTAAGATCGACGGACATGATCTTATCGAAGTCCGCTTCGGTCTGATCAACCAGATTGGCGGTTACCGGCAGCAGGCCGGAATTATTGAAGGCAATATCAAGCCGGCCATAGGTATCCAAGGTGATCTTGATCAGATTTTGGACATCGGCCGCAACGCTGACATCGGTTGGGACGAAGATGGCCTCACCTTCATCATCCTTGATTACGCGCAGTGTCTCATTCGCGTTGCTCCTGCCGGCGATAACAACCTGAGCGCCCTGACGAGCGAAAGCAATGGCGGCAGCCCGTCCAATACCAGACTTCCCGCCGGTAATGACAACCACCTTCCCGGTAAAATCCAACAATTGTCTAGGCACGATCACATCCTCTTAAAGAATAAGCCATGAGAGCGGCTGTCCTTTAGCGGCGACGGCGCTCGGATAATCTTATTAATATGCTATTTTTCATCAAGTTAAGTCTCCGCAATCAATCTGTCAATATATAGATTTTGTATATATTTCTTAAAATTTCATATCCTATAAAAAATAGAAATATAGATTTTTTATACATCGATGGTCATTATTTCGGCCGCCACTTACATGATTTAGAAATAACATACTGTGATTTACATCACTTGATGCACACCAATGAAATTGAATATGGACTGCTGGCCACACGAGCCATAGCGGTGTTGAGACCGAGCCAACCCGGCGCCTGCCGCAGGGGTGTGGTCAAAATGGAGATTACGTCGCAAAAGGTTGGTGATAGGGTCGATATTTTTCAACATTTTTATTAATATGAAAATTATGTATATATGGGATACTCTAAAAGGATGGAAATGTACTATATATATACATTTTGTATAGGTCAGCCGCGATTCAGATAGCATAAAGCACCGTTTCCCCGCCCGGCTAGACAAGAATTTTGGCCCGGCCGAGGAAAACGCTGGCGCCAGGCTGCCGACAACCCGCCTTAATCCAGTCTTGAGGTCAACCACAGAATCCATGAAGAGTTCATTATGAACGACGCTAGAACATATTCATTGGGGCAAGGGATTGAAGAACTTTTGGACGACCACGCGTTTCAGGCTCTGCTCAAGCGCTTCTCACAGAAGTGTATGTCCTGGGATGAGTTCTTGTCGCTGAGGCTCCCCCCCAACATCAGTCCTCTCGGCATGTGGGAAGTCATGAATCGGATGAGCCGCTATATGGGCATCGAGCTGCCGATTCCGGATTTAAATAACGGCGAGTACTGGTATCGCCGTACCCATGAAATTACCGATGTGATAAGCATTGTCACCCGCGCCTGTGGCCCGGATTCCCCGCTGCACCGGACCATGACCTCCGCGGGAGGTCAGCATTTTCTGATGAACGTGCGCATCCCCGAAGTGATCGCCGCCGCGCGTCTTGACGGTCTCGCGCTCTCCATGCGGGATGCGGACATCCAACTGAGGCTTGATCGGGCGCCACGTAATGCGACTGAACGTTTGGTGGCCAATACGTTTAGCGCCATCGACCACCTGCCCGATTTACTTGGCGAGCCGTTCTCCCGGCACCTCTTTATGCACCTGCGCGATCGCCTGCTTGAAGGGGTGGACATCAGCGCCCTGGCAACGACCAAGGCATCCCTGGGCACGGGACTGTATTAATGGCCGGATGAGATGACCGAGCAGTTTGCCGACCGGCAGATGGACTATATTGCCGCCTACGCGAACCATGAAACCGGCGAGTATGATCATGATATCCTGCGCGCCCTGATTCTCACGGATTCGTTTCGCTTCTATCGCCCGCTCAAACAGGTCAGTTACCAGGTCGGAAGTCTGGTTGCGCATCTTTACGCGCTCAAACATCAACTGCCGGTCCTGGGGCTGCTGCCCGCCTCCCGCGTCAAGCTGGATTGGGACGAGGGGCGAATACTCCCGCCTGCGGTATCCTTTGACCGTCCCACCTATGAAACCCTGCGCAAAAGAAACCCGGGCGACCTCACCTCCCTGCAAACGCTCGCCGCTCAATTGATGCTGGTTGCGCTGAGAATCGTTGAGCATTATGTCGCCGCATGGGAGAACTGGGATCGAGAACTGCGCCAAATGCTCAAGAAAGATATCCACCTCAACGACCGACAGCGATCCATCCTGGGCCGGGCCCTTCGCAAGTCGGAGGCCGAGTTTACGATCCGCTATCACAAGAACAATCATGGCATCGCCTATCCCACGGCGCGACGTGATTTCCTGGAACTGGTGGATAAAGGCTACCTCACGCAAGAACAGCGGGGAAAAGCGTTTTACTTCACGCCAAGCTATGGGCTACAGGAAATGTTCACTAATCCGGAAACCTTAGCCCGTCTTCAAGGATACGCGGTAGATAAATCATTTTTTTCTGGAGGCACGTACAACAACATGTAGCTTAGTTTATAAGTCATAGTAGTCGTTTACCTTGCTACTCCGGCAGCCCCTACGGTTAAACTTAAAGAAACCAAACCAGCAACCCCTATAACCCTATTTAAGCTGCCTCTCCCCATGCTTCCATGGGAAGGCAAACGCCGGCAGAGTACGCTGCGGTTCGCCCGTTGGGCCGTAAAGGGTTGCTGCCTAGGCAATATCAATACAAATTTGCCGCCTTGGACCCATTCGCTCTCGACCGCGACGTTACCACCGTGAAGCTCGGCAATGGTTTAGACCATGGCTAACCCTGGCCCGGTATTTTCAGTCACGGCGTGTGCCGCCTCGCTACGATAAAATCGGTCGCAAACCGGGGCAACCAATCTGGGCGTGGGCTATGAAGAAACCATTCATTGGCGCATTGCTATACCAGCTTAACGACCACTTTTCCTTTCGCTCGCCCCTTCTCGATATAAGCCAGGGCCTCGGCGATCGATTCGAAAGGAAAGACCCGTTCTATAATCGGGGTAATCACGCCCTCCTCAATGAGCGCGCCGATCTCGCGCAATTGTTCTCCGCTGGCTCGCATAAAAACAAAGGAATAGCTGACACCATGTCGCTTTGCTTGTTTCCTGATTCGGTAGCTCAAGAGACGCATTACCTGTTTCAGGGGCCAGGATAAGCCAAGTTCCGTCGCAAATGCGGGATCGGGAGGACCGGATATAGAGATGAGTCGACCTCCAGGCTTGAGCACCTGCAGCGATTTGGCGAGCACGTCTCCTCCCAAGCTATTTAAGACGACGTCGTAGCCGCGCAGCAATTTATGGAAATCCTGAGTCTTGTAATCGATAACCACATCTGCGCCCAAGGCTTTCACCCAGCCAACGTTGCCGGTACTCGTCGTCGTGGCCACAAAGGCGCCAAGGTGCTTGGCGAGCTGGATGGCTATGGTACCGACGCCACCGGAGCCGGCATGAATGAGCACCTTCTGTCCCTGGCTTAACCTCGCGGTTTCAACCAGTACCTGCCACGCCGTCAAACTGACCAGGGGAACGGCAGCGGCTTCCTCCATGCTCAGGTTGTTAGGTTTCAGCGCCAGCGCATCTTGTGTTATCGCAATATGCTCGGCAAAAGTGCCGATGCGATCCCGATCGGGACGTGCATAGACTTCGTCGCCGGGCTTAAATCGCCGGACATCGGCGCCGACGCGAACCACGACGCCGGCCACATCATTGCCGAGAACGAGTGGCAAGCCATAGGGCAGCAACAGCTTGAATTCACCATTCCTGATCTTGGCATCCAGGAGGTTGACGCTGGCGGCGTGGATCCGAACCAGGACCTCATCTTGCCCAATCTGCGGAACGGGCACTTCGCCTATGCGGCCACGTTCCTTTTTTCCATAACGATCAATGATAAATGCTTTCATGGGGTATCACGTTCTGCTGTCAATTAAAAAGCGGCAGCGCCTTGCCCTTGACGCCAGCCGCGGTTGGCGCGCGGGTGCGTCATACCCCCGGACGATAGCGCTCGGCGGCATGGGCCTGACGTAGATCGGACAGCAACCCCTGCCGTGCGGACTGCAACGCATCCCAACGCTCGGCGACATGCAGCGGCGGGATGGTTACCGGCTCACGGCGATCGAAGCCGACCAGCGCCGCGTCGACCAGTTCACCGACTTCCATCACCTCAGGCAGCGTATTGACGTCTATGCCGGCTCGCGCCCAGATCTCGGTGCGGGTCGACGCCGGCAGTACCGCCTGCACGTAGACGCCCTTAGGCGAGAGCTCCAGGCTCAGCCCCTGGGAGAGAAACAGCACAAAGGCCTTGGTGGCACCGTAGACCGTCATGCCGAATTCCGGCGCCAGTCCAACCACCGAGCCGATATTCACTATCGCGCCTTCCCCGGCAGCCGCCAAACGCGGGGCGATGGCGCTGGCAAGCCGCACCAGGGCGGTGGTGTTAAGACTTACCAGGCGGCTGATATCATCAGTTGACTGCTCAATAAAGCTACCGGCCAGGGACGTCCCGGCATTATTGATAAGGATACCAATCCTGGCGTCGCCGCGCAGGCGCGCTTCGACGGTGGCCAAATCGGCGGGCTGGGTTAGATCGGCCGCAAGGAGATCGACGGCAACACCGGTCTCCTCGCGCAGGCGCGTTGCGAGCGCGGCAAGCCGCGCCCGATCGCGGGCAACCAGCACCAGGTCGTGGCCTCGGCGGGCGAAACGCTCGGCATAGGTGGCACCGATACCCGTGGAGGCACCGGTAATAAGGACGGTGGGGCGAGTAGTCATATCCTAACCCTTGTTGTTGTAAATCCATGCCACGGGGCGTGGCGGTGAGGGCCGCACATCGCGGCCCGCCGGTTATAATGAAGAGTAAGCCTCGTATCAGGACCGATACGCCATGTTATGATGATGATCGCAATCTAAAACGTCAAGTACTTTGATGATGATCGACATCAATGTATAATCTACTGAGAAAGACGGTTTGAACCCAAGGCACACTGAAATGAAGGTTACCAAAGCACAGGCACAGGAAAATCGAGCGCATATCGTGGAGACGGCCTCCAGGCTGTTTCGTGAACGGGGTTATGACGGCGTAGGTGTAGCAGAGTTGATGGCGACAGCCGGCTTTACTCATGGTGGATTCTATAAACACTTCCGGTCCAAGGCCGATCTAATGGCGGAGGCGGCGGCGAGCGGGCTTTCGCGCACCGCGGCGAAAACCGGCGGCGTCAACATCCTTGAGTTCGTCGAACTTTACGTGTCCAGGGAACACCGCGACGCCCGTAGCGACGGCTGCACAATGGCCGCGCTTTGCGGGGATGCCGCACGTCAGCCGGAATCTATCAAAGCCGCCTTTGCGAACGGGATCGAGGGTTTTCTCGCGGCCCTTAACCATGAAGGCGCGGCGTTGGACGGTTTGGCGCGAGACAGGCAGATCGACATCCTCGCCCATGCCATCGGCGCTATCGTATTGTCGCGGGCCTGTCCAGACGACTCACCGCTCGCGGATGAAATCCTCGAGGCTTGCCGTACCGCAATTCTTGAGCCGCTGTCTTCGCCAGCGGAAACGGGCTAATACCGCCCTGGCTTGCGAAAACCAGGGCCAGTTCGTGCCGCGGCAGGCGCCTTTACGCTTACGATGGGCGCTTGCCGTCTTTTAGAAGTGATAAGTCAAACCAAAACCGACGACATCATCATTGGTGATGCTGAAATTTTTATTATCATCCAACCTGTTTATTTTATAATCAACATAGGTCACCATATTTTTATTAAAATAATACATCAGCGCCAGGTCAACATATTTTATCAGTGGAACATCGCCGTAACCTTCGACATCCATGGCCTTGGACCAAAAGTAGCCTATCTGCGGTTTAACGCCCGAGTCAAACAGATAACCGGCCACGGCTTCCCAATCCCGGGTTTTATTAGCAAAGCCTAATGATTTAATGGGCGTGAGGTTATGGGTTTGCGCATAAATCGTGGCGAGATAGAGCCTATCGCCTGAGTATTTCACGCCGGTGGTCCATATTTCCGCTTTGTCACCTTTGCCTAATGCCAGGGCCTGCTGATCTGCGGTTTTTTGCGACGACGAATATGCGCTTACCCAGGTAAAATTATCGATGATATTATAAGATGCTGATAGCCCGTACCCCTCGCCATTCTGTTTGATAACCGGCCTGCCGGAGGCATTATTCGAGGTACCATCATTAGCGCCTTGATACTGCAACGCAAAGTTAAGCCCGCTAACCAAACCGAACGTGTTGCTATTCCGATACGTTAACATGCCATTTCCCCTGCCCGTCATGAAATTATCGCCGCCACTGTAGGTAAGATTATTGAAGATGGGAGCATAATCCGTCAGCGACGCCACATCATAATCAATGCCCCAATTGCGGCCATAATCAATAGAACCATAGGTGCCAAGGTCAAGGCCGGCATAAGCCAGGCGGGTGGTATTTCCTGTTTGGCTATCGCTGCCGCCTTCCGTATGGTTTGATTGAACGTTAACCTCCCACTGCGCATAACCCGAGGTAGTAGATGTGATTTGTGTCCGGCCTTTGAAACCAAAGCGAATAAATGTATTGTCACCATCAAGTGACTTGTCATCGCTAAAGTAATGCCTGGCATGAACCGCACCGGTTAAAAAAAGATCATTACCGTCTTTATTATAAATTTCAGCCGCAACGCCTGCTTTCGCCATAAGAGACAGCACAATCGCGATCCCTATTTTTTTCCCCGTCATGATGACCCCACTGTTATTTTGATTTTGTTTATAATAAAAAGCCATCCCCACCGGCACACCCGTAGTTCACTTATATTGTGCAAAGAAAAAACGGTGCAACTGTGCCGTAAAAAGGCCGAATGGTCTGTGGCAACAGTATAAATTGGTGAGCATAATAATATATTTATCAATTAAAAAAGTGTGAAAATCATCAACCGGATTTGTATGATTACGACAAATTAAATAATAAAATGGCACAATTGTTCATCCGTGTTTAAATTAAGAATTCATATCAATAAATCTTACATGGCAGGGTAAAAACATTCATTTTTTTAATGATCATCAGTTCGGCGCTCCCCCGCTACCCTTTAATAAACGACCATTTTGTGAAGCACAGCAAATAAATGAAAAGGCGTTTTAGATATGATGATAAATGGATAAGATCTTAACGTTTTTTTACGGCCGGTGTGACGGTCAAGTTGAGCGGAAGTGATTCTATGACATTGATTCTTCCTCGTGACGTGCATTTTCATCATCCTCTTGAAAAAGTGGTATTTCATTTCTGGCAGCCGGAAAAAACCATAAGCCAGGAGCATACCCATGAATACTGTGAACTTTTTTTGGTGGCGAATGGCAATGGATTACATGTGATAAATGAAAAACCTTATTTATTGTCGGCAGGCACGTTATGTTACCTAAACTGTAATGATTACCATCTTTTTGAAGGCATGAATAACCTCAATCAGGTTAATTTATTGTATCTTAGCCGTGATCAGTTTAATGTTATCAAAAGGATTGATCATCTGCTGCCCGGTCCGGACGAAACCAACGTCTGGCAAATAGATCTCAGGGTGATGCAAAATGTAATCCACAAGCTGTCCGCGTTTGAAACAATGGATTTTAAGACTAAATTTTTGGCAGAAAGCCATAAAGAAATGATATTTCTCGAAGTGCTGCACACGCTCAACGAATGGCGATATAAGACCCAGGATTTCAATTCCAGCGGTGACCGGACGAGCCAGATCATTATTTGGTTAAACAGCCATTGGGACACCACGCTGGATATAGATCAATTATGCCTTGAATTCGGATTATCCCGCCGGACGTTGCAACGCGGGTTTGTGGAATATACCGGCATTTCTCCCCAGCAGTACCTTTCCACCATAAAACTTTTACAAGCAAAATATTTTTTACAATTTACAGAAATGAACGTTACCGAGGTGGCTTTACGCTGCGGGTTTAAGGAAGTCAGTTACTTTTCGCGTCTCTTTCGAAAACATTACGGTATTTCCCCTAACCAATGCGGCTAGTAACATTAACCGCATAACGGTATTTTGGGGCGTTATGCGGTTAACTCTTGATTAAGACAGATCTAACAGTTCCAGCGTTGTACTGCCCACCGCCACGGAATGAGGCAAGTCGCGAAATATCGGCAGCGATTCCCAACGTAGCCAATACCTGTCCTGCGGACTGTAGTCGCTGTTCTGACCAGCGACGATTTGTACCTCAGCCTGGGGATGAACGTTTTGCGTAAGCGTCAGTAATTCCAGCGGCAACATATGGCGGGGAGGACGCGTCTCAAGCACGCTCAGCGTATTTTCGTCGATGATCCAGCTCCCGCGCCCCGCGCATACAGATTCCCATAGCACTTCAAGCTTGCCGTCGCCGATGGCGCGCGGCGCGCCAAGCGTTAAATCCGGCGGGATCGAACCCGGTCCCTGGAAATCCCAGCGGAAATTCCATCGGCTTAACTGCCGTTTTTGCCAGCCGCCCACGCCATCGGCACGCGCCAGGTAGGCTTGCGAAAGCCCTTTTTCATCATAACGATGGTAGATCAACAGGGCGCGGCCCCGGTTATCAAACCCCACCTCCTGTACCATATTAATCAGCCCTCCCCCGGGCTCAACCGCATCGACAATCTCCCCGGTGTCGCGGGTTATGGGCAGTTCGAGGCTATCGCCTGCAGAGGTTTCCCAGTGCAGCAGATCGCGGCTGCGCGCATAAGATAAATTATTGTTGGTTTCACAACGGGGCGATTCGCGCCACATCCAGATCATATGCCAGTAACCATCGGGGCCGGCCACCGGCGGACGGGCATAGCCGTTGCGCAGGCCTTCGCCGTTAAGCAGCGGCGTTTCCAGCAATCGGGCCCACCTTTTTTGGTCGGTGTCATATATATTATAAATATCATCGCCATTGCCGCTGCAGCCGTCCCGGTAGCGGAACAGTAGCCGGCCAAGATGATCCTTGAAAAAATGAGGATAGGTTGCCCGCGCCTCGCGTGCGCCCGTCATCGCCGTAACGCATTTCAGCGAAGTCACATCAAGCGGACGCTCTGACCTAAAATAAATCAGCGGATCAACGTGCATATTGCCGGAGAGATGAATATAACCGTCACTGTCAATCGCCATGGAAAGATAGTTATGCGAATCATACTCCGTAATGTGCGCATAGCGTTGGCGCGCCTCAATCCAAAACCCCTCAGGCTGGAATATCTCCCAGTTCTGTTGCGCATCATGACGCCGGCCAACCGTCAGCCGATGCTTTGCGTCGTACCATGCGGCAAAAAGGTCATCCTTATGGCGCATCAGGCAGTAAAGCACCGTGAAATCAGCACAAGCCTCACTGACCTTCGAAACGACAACATCCGATCTCATATACTGCTCTCCTTATGAGTTAGCAATTGTTTACGGCTCAGGAAATAACCTGCGAGTACTATCGCCCCTAGCGGATGAAGCAGGGCTCCGGCATAAATAGGCAGAGAATAGCCGAAGTGATCAATAATAGTTCCCACAAAACCATTAAAAATGATTGAGCTGACGCCGCCCAAGGCGCTCATGATTCCTATTGCAGTGGCGATGGCGACACGTGGAGCCAGTCCGCCCATCATGATGGTCGCCATGCTTAGCCAGGCGGTGCACATAAAGTTAATGACGGTCATGATGCCCACTGCCGCATAGGCGTTCGTCATGGAAGGCAAGAGAAAGACCAGGGGCGCGAGCAGAGTCACCGACCAGATGATAATCAAGCGCGCCCGGGTAGGTTCTATTCCTTTCGCCACCAGCCGATCGGAAATGCGGCAGACCATAAGAACGCCGAATACGGCGGCCAGAGGCGGGAACCACATTATTTTCCCGACCTGCGCCAGCGTCAGTCCCATTTTTTCCTGCATAAACCCAACCTGCCAGTACTGGTAAAAGAACCAGAACGGGTCGGTCAGCAGACGGGCGACGATCAGCGCCCAAATGGGGCCGGAGGTTAAAACCAGTTTATAGCGTTTCGCCAGAGGAATATTTTCCTTGACGATGGCGGCGGTCCCCTCGGCATTGACCGGGGTTTTGTGACTGGCGATAAACCAAATCAGCCCTACCGCCACACCCGCCGCCGCGGGAATGAAAAAGGCCCAGCGCCAGCCGCTGGATAAGGTAATCCAAGCGACAAAGGGCGGCGCGATGATCAATCCCAGGGACTGAATGATATTGGTCAATTGAAAGGCAAATGCCCGTTGTTCCGCTTTGAACCAGGTGAAAATAGCCAATGTCAACGCTGGCACAATACCGGACTCGGCGATGCCCAGGATGACCCGGCCGACAATCAACCCGCTAAGTGAGGTCGACAAGCCGGTAACGAGCGTTGCTATTGCCATCAGGATCATTAATCCGCAAATAACATAGCGGCTGCCAAACTTATCCACTAATACGCCCGAGATAAAATACATTAGCGTATATGGAATCATAAAAGCGGTCACTAAAATGGAGTAGCCCGTATTGCTGACCCCCATTTCTTGCATCAATGTTGTCTTAAGAATTGAAACTACTTGCCGGTCAAATGAGAAAAAGAAAAGTACACATCCTAATATTATCAACAACAGCGATATTAAAAGGCCGGAATGATCTTTTTTACCCGTTTTTATATCATACGCATTACTCATATACGCTCCGTATCCCACAACCTTATGATGTGTCAGCAATGAAGTGGGGCGAGTATATCGATATCCATTCACCCGACGGATGCGGTAGGTATAGTCTGTGAGTTGTATCATTCCGATTTGAATATTGGCGCCATGTTTAATCTTTGGCTGGCATTTTAGTCCTATAGTTCGGCCTGGTCGCGCACCCCTGTTCGCGCCGCCCAACCTCCCCGACAAACCTTTGGCGACGGCAAAATTTTGTTAATCCATTAATATTATTTAACATTCATATTATAAATAATTATAGTTCCCATTCGCATTCATGACGCAAGGACTCCCGGCATCATACGGCTCTGACCACGCGCTCCAGGAAAAAATGTCGACATTAGCTATGCCGTAACCTCTTGCACGTACTGGGAAAATAGCCAGATGTATCGCGTTTTTCATCGATGAAAAATTCATTTTGTTCTGCCAATGAGACGTATTTGAATATCTTAGGGGAAAGTCATGTTTTTTAATTCATATCCTAACCGGGCCGGCACCAAAATGGCGTTAACCACCCGCGATATCCCCCAGTCCGTCAGCATCATCAGCAAACCGCGCATGCGGGATCAGCAGTTGAATACACTGGGCGACGTGTTGCGTAATACCACCGGCATAACGGAGAAGGTCGCCGACTTTGATCGCAGAACGTTTTACTCGCGCGGATTCCTCATTGATAACTACCA
Source organism: Enterobacterales bacterium (assembly GCA_015654745.1). GTDB lineage: Bacteria > Pseudomonadota > Gammaproteobacteria > Enterobacterales > Enterobacteriaceae > Acerihabitans. Next base: position 8,728 of record JAATGH010000465.1, on the reverse strand, counting down.
GGTTGATGGCATTCCAACCGTATTTGAAGAGCGATGGAACCTGGGTGATGCCGCGTCTGATATCGCCCTCTACGACCGTATTGAAGTGGTGCGTGGCGCCACTGGGTTGATGACCGGCGCCGGCAACCCTTCGGCTTCGGTGAATAGGGAGCGTAAACTCGCCGACAGCCGTGAGGTTTCTCAATAGCGGAGCTTACTGTCTTTGCCGCATCAAACGCTCACGTGGCTACTGACCAGAGAACCGGTTCTTAAATCATGAATCATCAGCGCCGCAGGATCGGTGACCGGCGGAATGCGTTGATTATCCAGCAGTAATGGATTGGCAGGACAAACCGAACCGCAGATATACGCCGGCACCCCGGCGATAACGGCGGACATCGCGCGATGGACGTGACCGCTGCATATCGCTATCGGAGGGATTGGGCTATCAGCAATTGATTTGCCGAACGCTTTCGCGCCCCTGCACATGACTTTATCCAGCGGAGCTATCCCGCAGGGGACGATATGGTGATGCATGAATATCAGGGCGGGCAGCGAAAACCGGTTGAGTGTTCCCGCAAGCCAGTTCAGATGTGGCGTAATGTCGCCCGCGATTTCGCCCGCCAACGTCGAATCAACGCCGACAATGGGAAAGCCGTCGATCGACTCGGAGAAGTGCAGTGCGTTGTTGGTATTAGCGATCCATGGAACCGTCCCTTGCAAACAATCATACATGGCGCCCTTATCATCAGAATTTCCCGGCAAGACCAGAAAACGACATTTAGCGCGCTTTAACTCTACTTCAATCGCTCGGTATCCTTCATGCCAGCCGCCATCTATTAAATCGCCGGTGACAATTAACAGATCGGGTCCAAGCGTCGCAATCCAGCTCATCACGCGGTGCAAACGCGCCAGGTTGCCGTTATTGGGGGCGGCATGAATATCGGTAATTTGGGCTATAAGCATGGCTTCCCCTGGGGTTTTGCCTGGTTCGTCTGGTTTGCCGCCTGATGTTACACCATGATGAGTATATGCCAATCTCGGTGTTTTCGGCGCACGCCTCGCGGGACGCTTTTACGCAGCGGGTATTTGACGGCGCTCGCGACAAGAGGTCACTCCAGGTCGTGAAAACGGCGAAAAAGGGGTATCGTTGTGGAAGGTTTAACCTGAGGAGAAAACAATGGCCTACGATCTTGAACACCGTCTTGTCATTGGTGTCGCATCAAGCGCCGTTTTTGATTTGAAAGAATCGGATGAAGTATTCAAAAGCCAGGGAGAGGAAAAGTATCGAAAATTTCAGGAGGCGCATCTTAATCAAGCCTTGCCTACCGGGATTGCCTTTCCTTTTATCAAACGCTTGCTGTCTTTAAACGATCTCAGTCCCGATCCGATAAACGACCCGTTGGTGGAAGTCGTGTTGCTGTCGAGGAATGACCCTGACACGGGTCTGCGCGTCATGAAAACCATTGAACATTACGGGCTTGGCATGACGCGAGCCATATTTATGCAGGGCCGCTCACCCTATGAGTATATTCCCGCGCTGAATATTGCCTTATTTCTATCAGGCAACAAGGCTGATGTTGACGCTGCGATTAAAGCGGGATTCCCGGCGGGACAGGTGTTAGATTCAAAATTCATTGATGATGAAACGGATACGTCGCTGAGGATCGCCTTCGACTTTGACGGCGTATTGGCCGATGACACCTCCGAATCGGTCATGCAGAGCGCGGGGCTGGGTGAATTTCATGCTAATGAAGTCAAAAATGTCATGCAGCCGCACCATCCTGGACCGCTTAAAGAATTTCTGGTTAAAATGTCTAAAATACAATCCGCTGAAGAAAAATATAAGACCCAACATCCCGGCTATGAGAATCGACTGCGCATTTCGATAGTCACCGCCAGGAATGCGCCGTCGCACGAAAGGGCACTCACCACGTTAAAAAGCTGGGGCGTGATGGTCAATGACGCTTTTTTTCTTGGCGGTATTGAGAAAGGCAAGGTATTGGCAATACTCAGACCCCACATCTTTTTTGATGATCAATCCAGGCATCTGCTGAGTGCCAGCGTCGTGGTGCCGTCGGTTCATATTCCATTTGGCGTCACCAATCAAACGAATTGACGTGGCCGCTACTCTCATCAGACCGCGGATGAAAGTAACGTCCAACCAGGCGGATAGGCCATTGCACGTAGCGCTATTTATCGACCGTGATGATCACCCGGCGATAGGACGTCAGCGACGGCACGCCGTCATCCTGCACAGCCAAGATAATATGCTCGGTCCCCGGCCTTTGCGGCGTCACGGTCAGCCGCCGTTCATCCTGCCCGCGCAGAGCCACAACGGGTCGGGTGGAAAGCGGCTCTTCCCCTCTTTTGCCCCGCACCTCCGTGACAGCCACCTGTTTCGAGGTCGCCGAACCGGCTTCAGGATAGGCCAGCCACTGATAGCGTAGCGCATTGCCATCCGGATCCCGGGTGCCGGCCGCATCGATCACCACGTCCTTGCCCATCCTGACGTTGAGATAAAGATTATCCTTACCAGGATGATTATTCACCACCGCCACCGGATTATGGTTAGCATGGGCAAAATCGTTGATGGTCCAGTCCATACGGGCGGCAAAGTCATGCTGAAACGCCTCGCGCCAGCGCCAGATGGTGGCCTGATTGGACGTATAGCGCTGACCATCGGTACCCGTGACCGTATCCGCCGCATTGGGATTGCCGGGGAAAAAGTCGCCCCCACTGGTCCAGACCGGACGGGTCTCTCCATGGGGCTGGCGTAGAATATAGCGTCCGCCCCACCCGCCCCAGCCCGGATTCATCTCGCTATTGAGTCCGTTGCGGATCAGCCCCAGAAAAGATGGGGTATCCCCTTCCATAATAAACATGTATTGCGGATAGCCTTTGCCCATGGGGCCTTTGCTGCGGATATTCTTATCCAGCCAGCTATTGGCGACCGTGGTGAAGTCGGCGCCGGGCGCATTACGGTAGTACTTATCGCCGCTAATGCCGGTCCAGGTGGCTCGGGCATAATCTTCACCGTTCTGGGTAGAGGGATCTACGATATAGGTGATGGCGGGATAATGGTTGCGGATCCAAATGCCCGCATCATCCTGATCGGAAATCGCGTAAACGATAAGATGTCCGGTCAGCATGGCGACGTCGGCCGCGTTGCGTCCTGCGGTCAAATCGCTCAGCGCCTGCGCCAAGGTATTGGCCCCGCCCCACAGGCCGATATAAAGCGGCCGATCGGCCGAGACGCTGCGCTCAATCGAGCGCAACAGCAGATCGGAACCTTGGGTAGACCGACCTTTGCCGACCGCCGCCATGCCGTAATGGGGCTGGCCGGATGCCACGATGCGCTTCAGCGCCGAGGCGGCGGGAAACGCCGCGTCATGGCGCAGCAGGTTAGGCTGTACCTCGGCATAATGGCTCAATACCAGGTTAATGGTATCCGGATGAACCACGTCTTTTTGCCAGGTCGACGTCGTGGCGACCAGACCTTCGACGTCCAGTTCATTTGCATAGAGCAAAAACCGGGTCAACGACATTTGATCATCGGGTTCGTTGCCAATATCGGTTAAGACAAAGACCCGGGGCTTTGCTTGCAACGGCACCGTTTTCGCCGCCAATGCCGTCATGCCCTCCGCGGCAATAACGCTAGCCGGCATAACCGACGCCAGGCAGGTTAATATGCCCATGGTCCATAATGTGTTGTTACGTGCTGTTTTCCCCAACATAGTGTTTTCCTTAAGCGTGAATACGTGGTTGTCCTTGTGGTACACCGTGGACGCTTTCGAAAAATAGCGCCCGCCCCGACAGCGGTTCACTCGGTAATCCCCGCTTCCTATTCGCCCACCGCCTTTTGCAAGCGCAGGGCAATGCCGGGCCTGCCGGGCAGCGTCAAGCGCTCGCCGGCGCGCAGCGTCCGGCCCAGGGGGGTTATCGTCATCGCCCAGGTATCGATAATATCAACCCGATAGTCAACGCCATCAGGCAGCATGGTCATCAGTTTGAACTGCGGCTGGCTGTCGCCGAAATAGATAAGCCAATAGTCATCGTCCATAAAACCGATGGCCGCATCCCAATGTGAATCCTGGGTACGGACAAACGGCGTCAAGCGTTTGGGCCGACCCTGTTCGATAATCCCGCGTAAAAAAGCGATACGCGGCGCGCTGTCCCCTTTGAGCCGGCCGCCGTGGGACCACCAGATGATATCGTCGTCGCTGAGATAACTCTCGCCATGAGTGACATACCCGCCTTTGCACACGCCGGTCCAGAACAGCTCCACCATTTTTTGCGCGCTGATATTGCCCCAGCCTAAATCCACGTTGCCTTCGTAACGGCACTCGTCGATCACCACCGGCTTGTCGAAATGCTCAAGCCAGCCGGGAATAAAGTTCAGGTCATGGTGCTGAATACTGGCATGCGTCACCAGGCTGTTGCGATGATCGTACCAATGGGCGTTGCTGGTGTAATGGAGCGGCGGGTTGTGCCAGTTATGGATGGACAGCAAATGATGCCAGGGGTCCTCGTGGCCAATCAGCTCAAAAATCCCGTCCCAGAACGCCATCGGCTTGGTTTTCAGCAGATCAAACTCATTGGCCAGAGACCACCAGACGTTTGAGAAACTGGCGAGCCGGGCCACCACATAACGGATATAACGGTGGTCGACCGACCGTTCCAGATTGGCAAAGCCCCAGCGGTCATAGGGATGGAATAAAATCAGATCCACCTCGATCCCCAAGGCCTGCAGGCTATCGATTTGCTGCTCCAGTTCGGCAAAAAACGCGCAGTCAAAACGCGTGAAATCAAAACCCTCCCGGATATTGCCGGGAAAAGGGAAGCGCCGCGGCTCGGCGAAATTATACGTGTAATGTTTAGGAAAAACGCACATTCGCAGCTTGTTAAATGGACCGGCGGCCAGCGTATCCAGGGTTTGTTGCTGGATTTCCGGCGCCTGGAAATTCCAAACATAGGCGGTGGTGCCGAACGGATAATAGGGTTCGCCATTGGCATGGCGAAAATGCCGCCCGTCGGCCACGCGCACCGGCCCGGTGGCGTCGCTTGCCGGCGCCACGCACTCCAGTTCGCCGGTCAGGCCGTCCAGTTCCGGAAGGTTGCTTTCGGTGATAAAGGTCCATCGCCCTTCTCTATCCGGCATAAACCGCAGTTTAAATTCGCCGCCATCATTATAAAAGCCGCTGACGCGATACTGCCGGTCGCCGCAGCTAAAGCGCGCCGCCAGCCGGCTGTGGATGAAATGGCGCGGGTCTTCCTGTTGCCGGTAGGTAAACTCGGCGCGCTGCCATTTTTTTATTTTCATAAGGGGTTGGTGCAAGGTCATGTTTAGCTCCCGTTATTCAGCATTTACCAGACGCGTTTTATCCAGCGCGGCGCGAATTTCTTCGCTTTTCTTTTCATCAATGGAAAACAGGGTCAACAGGAAAAAGCTGACGCCATGGAAGATAGCCGGCACCGCGGCAATCAAAAACAGAATGGCGGATAGCGTATGGGCGGGCATTACCGTCCCCGCTTTATAGCCGTTGGCGGCCAGCACCGCGCCCACCAGTCCACCGGCCAGCGCCAAGCCCACCTTCATGGAAAACAGCGTACCGGCGGCAATCACGCCGGACATTTTGACGCCGGAGTTCAGTTCGCAATAATCCGCGCAATCCGACGGCAACGCCCAGGCGGTAATGGCGCCCAGCTCCGCCAGCAATACCGAAACCACCAGCAACGACACCGCCAGCCAGAGTTGCTCAGGATTAACAAAATAGAGCGCCAGCGCCGCCAATCCGCCGCCCACCTGCGCCACTTTCAACACTCCCAGTTTGGAGAGCTTGCGCCGCTTGATAAGCTGTATGGCAATCATCGGCGCGATAATGCCGGCAATGGCCGTGGCGGACAGCAGGCCGGAGACAAAACTGTCGCCGCGGTTAAGAAAATATTTAACGAAGTAGATGGTGACGCTGCCCTTAATCACAAAGGCAATGGAACTGGTGATTTTAAAGATAAAAAACACCACCACCGGACGGCTGCTGAAAATAATGCCCAGCTGTTTTTTAAAGGAGATCTTCACCTCCGTCGCGCTCACCCGGATCCGTTCCTTGGTGCCCCAAAAGCACAGCAGCAGGAACAGGGTGGCCAGCAGAGCGATAAAACTCATCGCCATTTGGTAGGCATGGGCTTCCTGTGCTTTGCCATACCAGGCCACCAGCATCGGCACCACCAGCGAACAGATGAGAAAGGCCATTTTTGCCAGCGGAAAACGCCATGAGTTGGCACTAAGGCGATCCAGCGGATCGTCGGTAAGCGCGGTCAGCAATGCCACGTACGGGACTACCGTCGAGGCATACATCAAGATAAGGAACAGATAGGTTATGTACGCGTACACCAGCCTGCCGGTCGGTGAAAAGTCCGGGGCCAGAAATACCAGCAGACAGGATAATCCATACGGGATGGCCAGGTAGAGTAAAAAAGGCCGGTATTGGCCGTGCTTGGTACGCGTGCGATCGGCCATGCTGCCGATAAAAGGATCGTAGAATGCATCCACCAACCGCGCGACGATAAACAGCACACCCATGGCCCCGGCGGAGATACCCAGTACGTCGGTATAAAAATAAGGCAGGAACATCATGGTCATACCTAAAAAAATGTTCGCCGATGAATCTCCTAATCCATAACAGATTTTCTCTTTAATCGTCAGTTTCTGCGCCTGGTTCATAACCGTCTCCATTGAATAAATATTCATATATGATTATTTATTTTTAAAATATAAATGGTATCGGTTCCAAGACGCTAACGACTTAATACAAATTTGCTGGCCTGATCACAAAGATGGCGGTGGCCGCAGGACGGTGGCAAAAAAAAATTGGGCGCCCAATGGGCGACGCCAGATTGTTAGCAGATGTCCTGTTTTGTTAACCTTTGGGGCATAGCGGCGTGGATTCCCCCCTATAAAGTCCCTTATTCATTAAACTGAGATTTTATGAAGCAGCCCGTGTGCTGAAAACACACGGAAAAACCATAGCCAGCGGCGGAGCCGGGAAACGTAGGTTAATGCATGCGGCTTATTCCGTATCCATCGCGGTTATGACGCACAATGGCAGTGCGACGCACGGTTTTTACGCCCGTTTTATGACCATTTGACCCCATTTCCGCTTAAAATCGCGGGCCCTCGATTGGCATCAGTCTTGCATACTCTTGTATATACAAGGACACACATCAGCATTCTATTCCCGCACAACCTCAAGAAGGAAACCAACATGATTTCATACCGAGTTTTGCACAAATCCCTGGTCGTCTCATTATGTTCCGGGCTGCTGATGGCATCCTCAAGCTTTGCCGCCGCGCCGGAGCCCGGCGCGCTCAAGATGGGCGTCGAACCCTGGCTGGGCTATGGTCAGTGGCATGTGGCCAAGCATTACGATTTGTTCAGGAAACACGGTCTCGAACAGGTTGAGGTGATTAATTTCGCTGAGGATAAAGATATCAACGCTGCCTTGGCTAGCGGTCAGATCGATGCCGCCAATATCGCGACCCATACCGCCATGGGGATGATTGCGGCGGGGCTGCCGGTGAAAGTGGTACTGCTGCTCGATCAAAGCCAAACCGCTGATGCCATGCTCACCAATAGCGGCATCACCAGCCTAACGGATCTCAAGGGTAAAAGCGTGGCTTATGAGGAAGGCACCACCAGCGATATCCTGCTGCATAGCGCCCTCACCTCTGCGGGCATGACCCTTAAGGATATCAAGCCGGTTCCCATGCCCGCCTCGTCCGCCGGCGCCGCCTTGATTGCCAAACGCGTCGATGCGGCGGTGACCTATGAGCCCTATCTCTCGGTAGCCAAAAAAAATGATCCCACGGTGAACATGCTCTATAGCGGCCAAAACGATCCAGGTTTGATCAGCGACGTTCTGGTGGTTCGCGAAGAGGTGCTGAAAAACCGGCCCGGCCAGGTCGCGGCATTGATCGCGACCTGGGATGAGGCGTTGAATCACTACAATAGCAACACCCAAATCGACCGGGCGATTATCGCCAAGGAGGTGGGCGCCGCCGCGGACGATCTGAATAGTGCTTTCGACGGCGTTAAGTATTATACCTTGGCGGAAAATAAACGGGTCCTGGGTAATCAATTCAGTAATGAGACCTTTCAACACGTACTAAAAGCGGCGACGGACGCCGGTATCCTCACCGCTCCCGTAACGGCCGCCCAGGTCGTTGATGCCCGTTTCGTCAACGCGGATTAAAAAAGGGTCCGGGCACATGAGCATCTCCAAAACGACCGACACCCACCCGCGGCCTCGATCGCGTAAACGCCGGCTGGGTTTATTAACCATCGGACGCGCGCCTACGCGTGGGCAGTTTATCGGTATCTCGGTCACGGTATTTGTGCTGCTGATCGCGGCATGGTGGGTGGCAACCCGCAGTGGCGCCATACCGGCACTATTTTTACCGAGCCTTGATCGGGTATGGCAACGCATGATCACGCTGGCGGCGGAGGGAACGCTAACCAGCGATATTAGAAGCAGTCTCTATCGCATCGCCATCGCTTTTGTCATTTCGTCCGTAATGTCCATCGTTATTGGCGGCCTGGCCGGCTGTTACGGTCTGTTCAAAGCGATCGTTGAACCCTTGGTGGATTTTATCCGTTATATGCCGGTGGTCGCGTTTGTGCCCCTGACCATCCTGTGGACCGGTACCGACGATTTTCAAAAATTCCTGGTCATCTGGATCGGCACGTTTT
>JAATGH010000457.1 GCA_015654745.1 Enterobacterales bacterium | reverse complement strand
GGGCGATGTGCTTTCGGGTATTATTGGCGGTTTGCTGGCGCAAAAACTGTCGCTGTACGACGCGGCGTGCGCCGGTTGTGTCATCCATGGCGCGACCGCCGACCTGCTGGCGTTGGAAAAAGGAACGCGGGGCATGCTGGCCACGGATTTGCTGCCCGCGTTGTATCAATTGGTTAATCCTGAACGAATCGCATAGAAATCAGACATGGAAAAAAGTGTATTACCTCTGCCGGACGAAGCGGCGACAATAGCATTGGGCGCGGCGTTGGCCGCCGCCTGTGATCAATCCTGTGTGATTTATCTGTACGGCGATTTAGGCGCAGGCAAAACGACCCTTTGCCGGGGATTTTTACGTGCCCTGGGTTACCGGGGAAACGTGAAAAGTCCGACCTATACGCTGGTGGAACCCTATGAGTTGGCGCCCAGAACCGTCTACCACTTTGATCTCTACCGGCTGGTAGATGCCGAAGAGTTGGAATTTATGGGCGTGCGCGATTACTTCGACCAGGATGCCCTGTGTCTGGTGGAATGGCCCCAGCGAGGCCAGGGTATACTCCCGGAACCCGACCTGGCGCTGACGCTGGATTATCTGTCCGACGGCAGGCGCGCTACGCTTGAATCACACTCGCCGCTCGGCGCATCGATCCTTGCGCAGCTCGCGCCACGGCGGGAAATGAATACATGATGCTAAAGATCAGGATGGCTTTGGCAATGGTGTTGTGCTGTCTGATGGGACAGGTATCCGCGGCAAATCTTACCGATGTCAACGTCACCAACGGGTCGGAACGCTCTACGGTGACGCTGGGTTTCAGCGACAAGCCGGTTTACGCCTTTTTTTCATTGCATAACCCGGACCGGGTGGTGGTGGATATTCGCCAGAGCAATGCGGCTCAAGGTCTGCCGCTGGATTTTAATGGGCAGAATATTATTAAGCGCATTCGTAGCAGCCAGCCGGTGGAGGCCCAAACCATCCGACTGGTGGTTGAGTTGACTCGCAAATCACGGGTGCAGGCCAATGTGACGCAGGAAAACGGCCGCTATAGCCTGGTCTTTACCCTCAACGCACCCGCTGTCCAGCCGGCGCGGGTCACGCCATCACCCAATCGCCGGGCCGTAACCTCGAGCGCGAGCGCCGCGAATCGTTTGTCTACGCCCGTCCAAGACGATGGCGCGCCCGCGGCGGATGTGGCGCCTGTTCAGCTCGGGCGCCGGCCCGTGGCGCAAAATGAACAGGTGGTGGTGGCCATCGACGCCGGCCACGGCGGGCAGGATCCTGGCGCCATCGGACCAAACGGTTTGAAAGAGAAGAATGTCACCATCTCGATTGCCAGAAAATTGAAAGTATTGCTGGACGCCGATCCGATGTTCCGTCCGGCGTTGACCCGTACCGGTGACTATTTTATTTCGGTTATGGGCCGCTCCGATGTTGCGCGTAAACAGGGAGCCAGCGTACTGGTCTCCATCCACGCCGACGCCGCCCCCAATCGCAGCGCCACCGGCGCTTCGGTCTGGGTGCTGTCCAACCGGCGCGCCAACAGCGAGATGGGCACTTGGCTGGAACAGCATGAGAAGCAGTCGGAACTGCTGGGCGGCGCCGGGGATTTGCTGGCCAACAGCGCGGCCGACCCTTATCTCAGCCAGGCGGTGCTGGATTTGCAGTTCGGCCATTCGCAGCGGGTAGGCTATGACGTCGCCACGCGGGTGTTGCGCCAATTACGCAATGTCGGATCGCTGCATAAACCCCGTCCCGAGCATGCGAGTTTGGGGGTTCTGCGTTCGCCGGACATTCCTTCGCTGCTGGTGGAAACGGGATTCATCAGTAATACCACCGAGGAACGGCTGCTGGGCAGCGATGATTATCAGAATAAAATAGCCAAGGCCATCTACCTGGGATTAAGGGCCTATTTTGTCTCGCATCCCCAGCAAAACGGGCCCAAACTGGAAAATCGACCTCAAGGTATCGCCTCCGCGATGGATGCGGGCGCCAGCGGAACCCAGGCGGTCTCCCAAGTCACGGCGGGCGTGGTGCCGCCTTCCTCCGCCGCGACGCGCCATATTGTCAAGCGGGGGGAAACCCTTTCCGGCATTGCCTCCCAATATGGTGTCAGCATGACCACCCTGCGAGATTTGAATAAATTAAAACGCGACGTGGTATGGGTGGGGCAACGGCTGAAAATTCCGACCGGAGCGGTCACGCAGCGTTCGCAGGCCACCCATGTGCGCCGCCATAAGGTAAGGATCGGCGATTCCTTGATCGGGATCGCCGCCCGGTATGGGGTTCGACGTGATACGCTAAAACAGGTCAACAAGCTTAAATCCGATAACGTGATGCTGGGCCAAACGCTGATCATTCCACCCGCTTAAAGCCAAAGGAAATTTACCAACATGCCCATACAGGTTCTGCCGCCACAACTCGCTAACCAAATCGCCGCCGGTGAGGTGGTGGAGCGGCCTGCATCCGTGGTTAAGGAACTGGTGGAAAACAGCCTGGACGCCGGCGCCACCCGTATTGATATCGATATTGAAAAGGCCGGTGCCAGGCTTATCCGCATCCGCGACAACGGCTGCGGTATCGACAAGGACGAGTTGTCATTGGCCCTGGCCCGGCATGCCACCAGTAAAATCGTCACCCTTGACGATCTGGAGGCGATAGTCAGCCTCGGTTTTCGCGGTGAGGCGCTGGCCAGCATCAGTTCGGTTTCGCGCCTGACCCTGACGTCGCGTACCGAGGCGCAAAATGAGGCGTGGCAGGCGTACGCCGAAGGCCGCGATATGGCGGTAAGCCTCAAACCGGCCGCGCATCCCGTGGGATCCACGGTGGAAGTGTTGGATCTGTTTTATAATACGCCCGCTCGCCGTAAATTTATGCGAACGGAAAAAACCGAGTTCGCGCACATCGACGAAGTGGTTAAACGTATTGCTCTGGCCCGTTTTGACGTGACGTTTACGCTGCAGCACAACGGCAAGCCGGTGCGCCAGTATCGCGCGGTGAACCAGGAAGCGCAGCATCTGCGCCGGTTGGGCAGTTTATGTGGCCCGGCGTTTGTGCAGCGGGCGCTGGCGGTGTCCTGGACGCATGGCGATCTTGCTATTCACGGTTGGGTGGTGGATCCCCGCAGCGGTGGTGAGTTGCCTGAAATGCAGTATTGTTATGTCAACCAGCGCATGATGCGC
>JAATGH010000376.1 GCA_015654745.1 Enterobacterales bacterium | reverse complement strand
TTGCTCCGCCACTTCGTCCTCATCGAAGGTGGGCGGAGTGAAGACATCCAGATCTTTAAGCTCCCGGCCCTGCAACAGCTCCGTCACCGTGCGCTCCAGCGCTACTCCAAAATCGGGATGGGCGCCGAAAGAGGCGAAACAGGTTCCATTGTCCGGATTGAACAGCACGACGCAAATCACCGGGTAAATGCCGCCCAGGGAGGCGTCATAGGCGAAAATCGGATAGCCTTCCGCTTCCAAGCGGTCGATTGCTTCCACCACTCCGGGATAACGTGACAGGACGCTGGCAGGGATAGCCGGCAGGCTGATGGACTCGGCGATAATGCGGTTTTTGATATGACGCTCGAACACCTCCGACAGCGCCTGCACGCGCGCTTCATTAGCGGTATTTCCCGCCGACATGCCGTTGGAGACGTAGAGGTTGCCGATAATATTCATCGGAATATAAACCGTCCGCCCATCGGATTGACGTACAAAGGGCAGCGCGCAGATACCCCGCGCAGCGTTGGAGGACTGCATATCCACCAGTGCCGTGGCGCTCAGTTCCTTATCCGGGTTGTAGAACGCGCGCAAATACTCATCAAGAACGCCGGCGGGCAGGCTGTCGTCCGCAGGCAGTGGAAACCATTTTTCGTCCGGATAATGTACAAATTCGCCGTTGGCGATCTGTTCGCCGAGATAAAAGTCCGCAAAAAAATAGTTGGTGGACAAGCGTTCGAAATATTCGCCCAGCGCCGAGGCCAATGCCGCTTTTTTGCTCGCGCCTTTGCCATTGGTAAAGCACAACGGACAGTCGCGATCGCGGATATGCACTGACCACACGTGAGGGACCGGGTTGAGCCAGGATGCCTCCTCGATGGTAAAACCTATATCGCTGAGTCGCTGGTGAAAACGGGCGATCGTATCCTCCAGCGCGGCATCTTTGCCGGGTATAAATGTTTGTGACATGCAGGTTCTCTTTTTATTGTCTTCAAAGCCGCATAATACGGTGTTTTCTCTCCCGGCTCCATGTATTCTGATGCCTGCGCTAACGTGGCGGGGAAATTTTTTTCGCATCCATCCCGGTCCGTTGCCGTTGCGATATTTCGGTTAAAATTGCCTAACATAATCAATAACCATTGCGACCGCCGAAGGTGAGTGATAAAAACGATAGAACGTTTATCTACCCAATAAATTTTATGTTGCGGTAAAGCGGCAAACGAAAGAATCCCGAAACGCCGACGCAGGAAGGCGGTTGGGGGGAAGGCCAGCGGCTAACCTACCCGCGGCATGAAGGATGATGGGTAAATACTTTTTGGGTCAGGTCAGGTGGTGAGGGGAAATGAATCAGGTGTTTAATTTTAGCGCCGGTCCGGCGATAATTCCGGCGGAAGTGTTGCGCCGGGCGGAACAAGAGTTGCGGAACTGGCGTGGGTTGGGTATGTCGGTGATGGAAATCAGCCACCGCAGCAAAGAATTTATCGAGATGGCCAAGGAATCCGAGCAGGATCTGCGCGATTTGCTGAAAATTCCCGATAACTACAAGGTATTGTTCAGCCATGGCGGCGCCCGCGCGCAGTTTGCCGCGGTACCCTTGAACTTGCTTGGCGCCAGCGGCGGCGCCGATTATATCGACGGCGGCTATTGGGCGCATAGCGCTATCGATGAAGCGCGAAAATATTGTGTTCCGCGGGTTATCGATGTCAAAACGCGAATAGATGGCCAACGCGGGAGTAAACCCATGGCGGAATGGGCGCTCTCACCTGACAGCGCCTATGTGCATTACTGCCCTAACGAAACCATTGATGGTTTGGCCATTGATGAACTGCCGGATTTTGGCGATAAGATCGTGGTGGCGGATTTCTCGTCGACCATCCTTTCCCGCCCGCTGGACGTCAGCCGTTATGGCGTGATTTACGCCGGGGCGCAGAAAAACATCGGCCCGGCGGGCTTGACGCTGGTCATTGTGCGTGACGACCTGCTCGGCAGGGCGCGCCGTGAGATACCGTCGGTGCTGGATTACCAGGTGCTGGCGGAAAATGACTCGATGTTCAATACTCCGCCGACCTTTGCCTGGTATCTCTCAGGACTGGTGTTCAAGTGGCTCAAGGAGCAGGGCGGCCTGGTGGAAATCGATAAACGCAACCAAGCGAAGGCGCAGACGCTGTATCAGTATATCGATCAGAGCGGTTTCTATCGCAATGATGTCGCGGCGGCCAACCGTTCGCGCATGAACGTGCCTTTCTTGCTGGCGGACGCCGCCCTGGATAAATTATTCCTGGAAGAATCTCTCGCGGCAGGTTTGCACGCGCTGAAAGGGCACCGGGTGGTCGGCGGGATGCGCGCTTCGCTGTATAACGCCATGCCACTGGCGGGCGTGGAGGCTTTGGTTGACTTTATGGCCGGATTTGTCAAACGCCACGGGTAATTTATCCCCCGGTCAATGTTGAATACCCTGTTCACCGACCCTGGCCTCGTGGTCAGGGTCGGTGTGGTTTTATCTGTTGGAGAACGCGTTTTACATGTTGGAATCCCTGACCCTACAACCGGTGGCACATATTGACGGCACCATTAATCTTCCCGGCTCGAAAAGCGTATCGAACCGGGCATTGCTACTGGCGGCGCTGGCCACCGGCACCACGCGTCTGACCAATTTGCTCGATAGCGACGACGTCCGGCATATGCTGGATGCGCTCGGCGCGCTTGGCGTGTCCTACCGCCTGAGCGACGATCGCCGCCGCTGTGAAATCGATGGGCAGGGCCACAGCCTGACCGCGCCGGCGCCGCTGTCCCTGTTCCTCGGCAACGCCGGCACAGCGATGCGTCCCTTGGCCGCCGCGCTGTGCCTTGGCCATCATGACGTCCAGCTGACCGGCGAACCGAGAATGAAAGAGCGGCCCATTGGCCATCTTGTTGACGCGCTGCGCCAGGGGGGGGCGGAAATCGACTATCTTGAGCAGGAAAATTATCCGCCGCTGCGGCTGCGCGGCGGCTTTCGCGGGGGTGATATTACCGTCGATGGCAGCGTGTCCAGCCAGTTTTTGACCGCCTTGCTGATGACCGCGCCGTTGGCCGCCGAGGATACCGTGATTCGCATAAAGGGCGATCTGGTGTCCAAGCCGTATATTGATATTACGCTCGCGCTGATGAAAACGTTCGGTATCGAGGTGGGCAATGACGGCTATCGCCGTTTCCAGATAGTGGGCCGGCAGGGGTATCGATCGCCAGGCGACTATTTAGTGGAAGGGGATGCTTCCTCCGCGTCCTATTTCCTGGCGGCCGCGGCCATCAGGGGCGGTACGGTCCGGGTGACCGGTATCGGAAAAAACAGCATGCAGGGCGATATCCGCTTTGCCGATGTGCTGGAGCAAATGGGGGCGACAATCCGCTGGGGTGACGACTATATAGAATGTACCCGCGGCGAACTGCGCGGGGTGGATATGGATATGAACCACATTCCCGATGCCGCCATGACCATCGCCACTACCGCGTTGTTTGCCCGTGGCGTCACCACGTTGCGTAATATCTACAATTGGCGTGTCAAGGAGACCGACCGACTGGCGGCGATGGCGACTGAATTACGCAAGGTGGGCGCCGTAGTGGAAGAAGGTGAGGATTATATTGTCATCACGCCGCCGGCGCGGCTCAACTATGCGCGTATCGGGACGTATAACGATCACCGGATGGCGATGTGTTTTTCGTTAGTGGCGTTGTCCGATACCCCGGTCACCATCCTTGATCCCAAATGCACCGCTAAAACCTTTCCGGATTATTTCCAGCAACTGGCCGCCATCAGCATCCTGGCGTAACTCCCGCCGCGGCCTCCGAGCTGGTAAAACCTGGTACGCCGGCGCGGGCGGGATGGCCGTAGACCGGCTACACTGAGGCTATCGGACCGGAGATTTCCGAATTTTTGCTGCCGGACCGGGTTACTGACACCTAAGGTTAACCTTTGCGGCGCATGATGAGTATAATGCTTCACGACACTTAAGATGCATTAGCGCGAGAAATCACCGCTGAGAGGAGAAAATAATGGCAGCTGTAGTCCCGGTGATCACCATCGATGGACCGAGCGGTGCGGGGAAAGGTACGCTGTGTAAAGCCTTGGCGGAAGCGTTGGGGTGGCATTTGCTTGATTCCGGCGCTATTTACCGCGTCCTGGCGCTGGCGGCCTTGCACCATCAGGTGGATATCAACGTCGAGGCGGCGCTGGTGCCGCTGGCCGCGCATCTCGACGTTTGTTTTAAGGTAAAGGCGGGAGAGTTGGAGATCGTCCTTGAAGGTGAGGATGTCAGTAACGAAATCCGCAATGAGGACGTGGGTAACACCGCCTCGAAAATTGCCGCTTTCCCGCGGGTGCGTGAGGCGCTGTTGCGCCGCCAGCGCGCTTTTCGCGAGGCCCCCGGCCTGATCGCCGACGGGCGCGACATGGGTACCGTGGTGTTTGTCGAAGCGCCGGTAAAGATTTTTCTCGACGCTTCCTCGGAAGAAAGAGCCCATCGCCGCATGCGGCAGTTGCAGGAAAAGGGCTTTAGTGTTAACTTTGAACGCCTTTTAT
>JAATGH010000006.1 GCA_015654745.1 Enterobacterales bacterium | reverse complement strand
ATGGGTACCTATATCCCGCGGCCGGTAGTCCATTTACTGGAGAACGCCGCCACCATCGTACTTAATCGCGACGCCGCGACGTTCAGTTGGCCGTGGGCCACGCATCTTGACACGTCGGCGACATCCCTATATTCCCCGTCAGGAGAAGTAAAGTGACTGATAGTATTTCCGATAAACTCGGCCAGGGTTACCTGACGCAGGTAAACGAAAAATTCCCGGCGGCGGTGTTGGCCCATGAATGGCAAACCGCTAATCAATTAACCATTACGGTCAAGGTTAACGCCCTGCCGGACGTGGTGGAATTCCTGTATTACAACCAAGGCGGCTGGCTATCGGTGCTGTTCGGCAATGACGAACGTACCCTGTGCGGCGATTACGCGGTCTATTATGTGTTGTCCATGGAACAGGGTGAGAAGTGCTGGGTGATTATCAAAGCCCTGGTCAGCGCCATCACCCTGGAGTTTCCATCGGTAACGCCGCGCGTACCGGCAGCGGTATGGGGCGAACGTGAAATCCGCGATATGTACGGCCTGATCCCCGTGGGCTTACCGGATGAACGCCGGCTGGTGCTGCCCGACGATTGGCCGGAAGATCTCTATCCGCTGCGTAAGGATAGTATGGATTATCGCCAGCGTCCGACGCCGACCACCGACACGGAAACCTATCCGTTTGAGAACACCGCCGCCGGTGAAACCCGCGTGGTGCCTATCGGACCTTTGCATATTACCTCCGACGAACCGGGACATTTCCGCCTGTTCGTTGACGGCGAACAAATTGTCGATGCCGACTATCGCCTGTTTTATGTCCATCGCGGCATGGAGAAGCTGGCGGAAACCCGCATGGGCTACAACGAAGTCACCTTCCTGTCCGATCGGGTCTGCGGCATCTGCGGTTTTACCCATAGCGTGGCCTATACCAGCTCGGTGGAAAACGCGCTGGGCATTATCGTGCCGCCGCGCGCCCATGCGATCCGCAGCATCCTGCTCGAAGTGGAGCGTCTGCACAGCCATTTATTAAATATCGGTCTGTCGAGCCATTTTGTCGGCTTTGATACCGGTTTTATGCAGTTCTTCCGGGTGCGGGAAAAATCCATGACCATGGCGGAACTGCTGACCGGCGCGCGCAAGACCTACGGGATGAACCTGATCGGCGGCGTGCGGCGCGATATCATGAAAGAGCAACGGCTGAAAACGCTGCTGCTGGTGGCCGAAATGCGCGCCGATTTTGTGCAACTGGTTGATATGCTGCTCAGTACCCCCAACATGGCGCAGCGTACGCAGGGCATTGGCCGGCTAGACCCGAAAATTGCCCGCGACTTTAGCCCGGTTGGGCCGATGATTCGCGCCAGCGGCTTTAAACGCGACATGCGTTTTGATCATCCTTACGCCAACTATGCCAATCTGCCAAAAACCTTGTTTACCCTAGACGGTTGCGATGTCTATTCGCGGCTTATGGTACGGGTCAAGGAGGTGCTGGATTCCTTGGCGATGATCGAATACGGCCTGGATAACCTGCCGGGCGGCCCGTTGCTGACCGAAGGCTTTACCTACCAGCCCTATAAATTTGCCTTGGGCTTTTCCGAAGCGCCGCGTGGCGAAGATGTGCATTGGAGCATGCTGGGCGATAACCAGAAGCTGTTCCGCTGGCGCTGCCGTGCCGCAACCTATGCCAACTGGCCGGTGCTGCGTTATATGCTGCGCGGCAATAATATTTCCGATGCGCCGCTGATCATCGGCAGTCTGGATCCATGCTACTCCTGTACCGACCGTGTCACGCTGGTGGATATTAATCGGCGTAAATCGAAGACCGTGCCCTACCAGGAGCTGGAACGCTATGGCATTGAGCGCACCCATTCGCCGCTTAAGTAGAGGGTTAAACGATGTTTAAACTGTTTAAAACCATCCTGAAAGCCGGCGAGCCGACGGTTAAATATCCGTTTAAGCCCATGGACGTCGCGCCGGGATTTCGCGGCAAACCGCATTATGACGCCACACAGTGTATCGCCTGTGCCGCCTGTACCAGCGTTTGCCCGGCCAACGCCCTGACCATGGAAACCGATCTGGCCAGTGGTGAACGACGCTGGCAGCTGTTTCTGGGACGTTGTATTTTCTGCGGCCGTTGTGAGGAGATTTGCCCGACCCGCGCCATCGTGCTGTCCGAAGAGTTCGAATTGGCGGTGACCCGCAAGGCCGACCTCTACGTGAAGGCGACGTTTCACCTGCAGGAGTGCCGGGTTTGCCATCAGCCGTTTACCGCTAAAAAATCCGTTGATTACACCATGGCGCTGCTGGCCCATTCCGGCCTGGACGCCGACGCGGTTGAGGCGCTGCGCCCAAAGTTCGAAACCTGTCCGGACTGCAAACGCCGGCAGAACCTGCAAAACAATCGCGATCTGCGTTTGAGTCATGATTCGGGGAGAGAACATCAATGAGCCGGCTAGATATTCCGCTACAGCACCATGTCAGCACCCCGGTGGTGGCCGATCAGGCAACGCTCGGGTTAAAAACCGCCCTGCTAAAGAACATCAAACGCTCGGCTTATGTTTATCGGGTAGACTGCGGCGGCTGCAACGGCTGTGAAATAGAAATTTTCGCCGCCATTACGCCGTTGTTCGACGCGGAACGTTTCGGCATAAAGGTCGTCGCTTCTCCCCGTCATGCGGATATTCTGCTGTTTACCGGCGCGGTGACGCGCGCCATGCGGGTACCGGCGCTGCGCGCCTACGCTGCCGCACCGGACCCTAAAATCTGCATTTCCTATGGGGCCTGCGGCTGCGGCGGCGGTATTTTTCACGATTTGTACTGCGTGTGGAGCGGCAGCGAAAGCATTGTGCCGATTGACGTCTGGATCCCCGGTTGTCCCCCCACTCCCGCCGCGACTATCTATGGCTTTGCGGTAGCGCTCGGGTTGCTCGATCAGAAGCTTAAAGGCGAAGATCATGATGAGCAGCCGGACGAGCATGCCCAACTGCTGCTGCCAAACGTGCCGCCGCATACCCGGGTGCTGATTGAGCGCGAAGCCCGGCTGTTGGCCGGTTATGGCGAAGGACGAAAAATCAGCGATACGCTGTTGTCCTTGCTGGCCGACGCTTCGGCGCAGACCCTGGCGGAGCGCGTGGCGCTGTGGCTGAAACAAGATGACGACCCCAGGCTGCGCGAAATCGTCGAACGGCTCATGTCCACCCTGGGTAATGAGGCACATCATGGCTGAGGTCCTGTTCTGGTCGCTACGCCAGAAATTTCTCGATAGCGACGATGATATGCCCGCCCAGGCCAAACAGGTGATGTATTACTCCCTGGCCATCGGCCATCACGTTGGCGTAATCGACTGCCTGAATAAAGAATTCAGCTGCCCGCTGGAACAATACCAACAGTGGATTGGCCTACTGCCGGAGGGAGAGGCGCGGCGCAAAATGCAGGGTTTGCTGACTTTCGGTGAAATTGTCATCGACAGTACCCACACCGATCTGCTGGCCACCGCCCTGGCGCCGCTGTGCGAAAGCCAGGTGGAACCGTTCGCCGCCTGGAGCGCCACCCTGATCCGGCTGCTGACGGAAATCGTCCATGAACCCGCCATTTACCTGATTGTCCGGAGAGTATTATGAGCCAGCCTGATGCCGTTGATAGCGTCGTCCTGACCGTCGGCAACAGCATGATGGGCGACGACGGCGCCGGCCCGCTGCTGGCGGAATTAATGAGCCGCAGTCCGGTGGCCGGCTGGACCGCGATTAACGGTGGCTCCACGCCGGAAAACGTCGTTCATCAGGTGCGGGCGCTGCGCCCGGCCCGGGTGGTCGTGGTGGATGCGGCCGATATGTCATTGGCTCCAGGCGAAATCCGCCTGATCGATCCGCGCCAAATCGCCGACATGTTTATTATGAGCACGCACAATCTTCCGCTTAGCTTTGTGATCGATCAATTAACCGAGGACGTAGCCGAGGTATGGTTTGTCGGTATCCAACCGGATGTCGTGGCCTTCTATTTTCCCATGACGGAAAAAGTGACGGCGGCGGTGAATACCGTCCTTCAACGTTTAGGCGACTGGCGTGGAGACGGCGGTTTTCCGTGGCTAGTGGCAGACGAAGGCGCGGCCTGACGCTTAATGGCGTGTCGATTTGGTCATCGTCGTCATTTATGTCGACGGTGGGGTGCGGTGATCCGCCCCCACCCGCCGCGGGCCATACCGTCATGACGCCGTCATCGCCGCCGAGAGGCCGTAATAGCGGCTTCGGCGGTGGCTCCAGCCCGTTTCCATCGGCAAAACAAAATAATTGCCGGCGCACCGCAAACTGGCATAAACCCTGCTTTATATATGGGTATTAACCTGCCAATCTTGGTGGGCCGAAAGAACCACGACAGTTGGAACCGCGAGGAGAAATGAATGAACCGGTTCGTTATTGCTGATCCACAAAAATGCATTGGCTGCTTTACCTGTGAAATCGCCTGCGTTATGGCCCATACCGGCGAGCATCCCGGTGCGCTGAATAGCGAAAACTTTCTGCCACGGCTGAAAGTGGTGAAAGAGTGGAATATCAGTACTCCGGTGCTGTGCCGCCAGTGTGAGGACGCGCCCTGCGCCAACGCCTGCCCGAACGGTGCAATCATCCACGCGGAAGATTCCATTCAGGTATTGCAGGAAAAATGTATCGGCTGCAAAACCTGCGCCGTCGCTTGCCCTTATGGCGCCATGGATATCGTCACACGCCATATTTATGACGATCGCCATCCACTATCCGGACATAGCGTCAAGGCTGAGGCACAAAAGTGCGATTTGTGCGCAGGTCGCGCCGAAGGCCAGGCCTGTGTAAACGTTTGTCCTACCGACGCGCTGGTGTTGATGACCCACGAAACCGTCGAAATGATGAAACTGAAAAAACGGCAGCGGGCCGCGTTGGAAGGCTTTAGCGCCATCCTGTTATGACCGCTTATACCTGCGGGTATATATCATTAATCTTTGGATTTTCAGTAAAAAATCCTTCATAAGGGGTATGGCATAATGCATAAAGCACTTACCGTATGTCCGTACTGCGGCTCCGGCTGCAAAATCAATTTGTTAGTTGAAAACGGCAATGTCGTTGGCGCGGAAGCGGCGAACGGCGTGACCAACCAGGGCGAACTTTGCCTAAAAGGGTATTACGGTTGGGATTTTCTCAATGACACCCGCCTGCTGACCCCCAGATTACGCAGCCCCATGATCCGCCGCGAAAAAGGCGGCGCGCTTGAAGAAGTGTCCTGGGAGGAAGCCATTGAGTACACCAGCTCGCGTCTGCGCGATATTAAACAAAAATATGGCGCCAAAGCCATCATGCAAACCGGTTCTTCCCGCGGTACCGGCAATGAAACCAACTACGTCATGCAAAAATTCGCCCGGGCGGTGATAGGCAATAACAACGTCGATTGCTGTGCCCGCGTATGTCATGGCCCGTCGGTATCCGGCCTGCAGGTGACGCTGGGCAATGGCGCCATGAGCAACTCCATTTGCGAAATAGAAGACACCAAGTGCCTACTGGTGTTTGGCTATAACGCGGCGGACTCGCACCCTATCGTGGCCCGGCGCATTCTCAAAGCCAAACAAAAAGGCGCCAAGGTTATCGTTTGCGACCCGCGGCGCATAGAGACCGCCCGTCTGGCGGACCTCTGGCTGCCGCTGAAAAACGGCTCCAATATGGCGCTGGTCAACGCCTTCGCCAATGTGCTGATTAACGAAGGCCTGTACAACGCCGATTATGTCGCGCGCCATACCGAGGGTTTCGAAGAATACCGCGCGCTTGTCGCCAAATACACCCCGGAATACGCCGAAACCATTACCGGACTGCCGGCGCAGCAAATTCGTGAAGCCATGCGTATTTACGCCGCCGCGCCTACCGCAACCATTCTTTGGGGCATGGGCGTGACCCAATGGGGCCAGGCGGTGGATGTGGTCAAGGGGCTGTCCGGTTTGGCACTGCTCACCGGCAATCTGGGTAAACCCAACGTTGGCGTCGGCCCGGTGCGTGGCCAAAACAATGTACAGGGCGCCTGCGATATGGGCGCGCTACCGAATATGTTCCCCGGCTACCAGCCGGTGACCGACCCGGCGGCGCGCGAGAAATTTGCCCGCGCCTGGGGCGTGGAGTCACTGGATCCGGAACCCGGATTTACCTTGACCGATGTTCCGCATAAAATCCTGAATGGCGAAATCAGGGCCAACTATGTTATGGGCGAAGATCCGCTGCAGACCGAACCGGATCTGTCGGTAATGCGCCAAGCGTTCAAAAAGCTGGATCTGCTGATTGTGCAGGACATCTTTATGACCAAGACCGCCTCCGAAGCCGACGTGATCCTGCCCGCCACCTCATGGGGCGAGCATGAAGGCGTTTATACCGCGGCGGATCGTGGCTTCCAGCATTTCGAAAAAGCCATCGAGCCGAAATTTAACGTCAAGCCCGACTGGGAAATCATCAGCCTGCTGGCCACCGCCCTCGGTTATCCGATGCACTACAACAACACCAAGGAAATTTGGGACGAACTGCGCGGACTGTGCCCACTGTATGCGGGCGCCACCTATGAGAAGCTGGCCGGGTTCGGCTATATTCCCTGGCCTTGTCCCGACGAAGACAGCCCCGGCACGCCGTGGCTATATGAAGGCGATAAGTTTGACCGCCCGGGCGGCAAAGGTTTGCTGTTCGCCGCCGAATGGCGCGCGCCGATGGATCTGGTGGACGCCGATTTCCCGCTGGTGCTCTGTACCGTACGTGAAGTGGGCCACTACTCATGTCGATCTATGACCGGCAACTGTACCGCCCTGGCCACGCTGGCCGACGAACCAGGTTATGTGCAGATCAATCCCAAGGATGCGGAACAACTCGGCATCCGCGATCAGCAACTGGTCTGGGTGACGTCGCGGCGCGGCAAGGTGATCACTCGTGCTTCGCTAAGCGAGCGCATCAACCTTGGCGCCGTGTACATGACCTACCAGTGGTGGATCGGCGCCTGCAATGAGCTGACCATCGATCATCTCGATCCGATCTCTAAAACCCCGGAATACAAATATTGCGCGGTGAAATTGGATATGATTGACGATCAGCGCTGGGCGGAAAACTACGTGCAGACTGAATACAGTCAGCTAAAAGCCCGCCTGAGAAACGCGGTGGATGACGCCATCACCCCGGTTATCGGGTAGTAAACATCCCTCCCCGCCCTCATGGGCGGGGAGGCGTTCCCCATGACTCACCGGGTTATCCTTTATAAACCCCGGTCACCGCCGGAAGCCAGAGCGAGATAATCGGCACGTAGGTGATGATCATCAGTACGATAAACAACACCCCGTAGAACGGCAGCATCTGCTTGACCACCGCCTCCATCTTCTGCTGGCTGACCGCGCTGGCGACAAACAGCACCGACCCCACCGGTGGCGTGATCAGCCCGATGCCGAGATTGACCAGCATAATCATGCCAAAGTGCACCGGATCAACGCCCAAAGAAGTGGTCACCGGCAACAGTACCGGGGTCAGAATCAGAATCAGCGGCGCCATATCCATCAGGCAGCCAACGATCAGCAGCATAATATTAATGCACATCAGAATGACGTATTTATTCTCCGAAATGCTCAGGAAGAAGTCGGTAATAATTTGCGGCAATTGCATAAACGTCATCACCGAACCAAAAGCGGCGGCAAAGGCAATCAGCACCATCACAATGGTGACGGTTTTGATGGTGCGGAACAGCAATAAATGTAGATCGCGCCATCTAAATTCGCGATAGATGAACATAGTGACAAAAAAAGCCCACAAACAGGCAATGGCCGCTGATTCCGCCGCGGTGAAAATACCTGAAAGAATCCCGCCAAGAATAATAACGATAGTGAACAAACCCCAGAAAGCATCGAAGAATATCCCTATGGCCTGACGGAAAGGAACCAGCTCGCCTTTGGGATAATGACGTTTATGCGCAAAACCAATACACATGATCACCAGACATAATCCCAATAATAATCAT
>JAATGH010000476.1 GCA_015654745.1 Enterobacterales bacterium | reverse complement strand
TTGTTTGAGCATGCGGTTGACATCCTGGACCTGCAAACCGCAGCCGGTGGCAATGCGGCGCTTGCGGGAACCTTTGATAATCTCCGGCTGGGCCCGCTCCTTGAACGTCATGGAGTTGATAATGGCTTCCATGCGCACCAGTACGCTATCATCCATCTGCGATTTCACATTGGCGGGCAATTGGCCGGCGCCGGGCAATTTGCTCAACATGCTGGCCATCCCCCCCATGCTGCGCATTTGCTTGAGCTGATCGAGAAAATCGGTTAAATCGAATCCGTCGCCTTTTTTCAGCTTGTTGGCCAATTTTTCGGCCTGAACGCGGTCAACCTTGCTTTCGATATCTTCAATAAGCGATAGCACATCGCCCATGCCCAAAATACGCCCGGCGATGCGATCGGGGTAGAATGGCTCCAAGGCGTCGGTCTTTTCACCCACGCCCATAAATTTAATCGGTTTTCCGGTAATATGGCGGATGGACAGCGCCGCGCCGCCGCGGGCATCGCCGTCAACCTTGGTCAGGATGACCCCGGTCAGCGCCAACGCCTCATTAAACGCCTTGGCGGTGTTGGCCGCATCCTGGCCGGTCATGGCGTCCACCACAAACAGCGTTTCCACCGGATTGATGGCCGCATGGATTTGTTTGATTTCGTCCATCATGGCGGCGTCGACGTGCAAACGTCCCGCGGTATCCACGAGCAGGACATCGTAAAACTTCAACTTTGCCTGTTGCAAAGCCAGATTAACGATATCCAGGGGTTGCTGGCCGGCATCAGAGGGGAAAAAATCCACGCCCACCGTTTCCGCCAGCGTTTCCAACTGCTTGATCGCCGCGGGGCGATAAACGTCGGCCGAGACGACCAGCACTTTTTTCTTGTGCTTTTCGCGCAGGTATTTACCGAGTTTGGCTACGCTTGTGGTTTTACCGGCCCCTTGCAGGCCCGCCATCAGCACAACCGCCGGCGGCTGGGCCGCCAGATTCAGTTCGTTATTCTCTTCGCCCATCGCGTTAACCAGTTCGGTACGCACGATCTTGACGAATTCCTGACCCGGGGTCAGGCTTTTATTCACTTCCTGGCCGAGGGCGCTTTCCTTCACTCGGTTAATAAAATCGCGGATCACCGGCAAGGCTACATCGGCTTCCAACAGCGCCATGCGCACTTCGCGCAGCGTTTCTTTAACGTTCTCTTCTGTCAGGCGGCCCCGGCCGCTGATATTGCGCAAGGAGCGCGATAATCGATCGGATAAATTTTCAAACATCGTTCTTTACACTCAACTGGAGTCCGGCCGCGCGTGCGACATTATTGCCAAGCAGTATAACACGAAGCATCGAGATATCGCTGCACCAACAACGAGAACGGTTGGAGCCTGACGTCGCTAACGCTATACTGGTCCCCTCTTTCATACTAGCCTAAGCCCATTAGCGATATGTCATGGATTGCCCTTCTGGCTTTTATTGCCTACGCACTCAGTCTTGGCCTGGTTCTGCCTGGCATCTTGCGCAGGAACAGTGGTTACCGGCGTCTGGCGTTAATCGCCGCCACGGTGGCGTTGATTGGTCATGCCTTCACGTTGTATCTGCGCATTTTCGACGTCAACGCGGGCCAGAACCTAAGCCTGATAAATATCGGCTCGGCCGTCAGCCTGATGATAGCTATTGTGATGACCGTCGTGGCCACCATTAACCGCGGCTGGTTCTTGCTGCCGATTGTCTATATTTTCGCCATGATCCACCTAGCAACCTCCACGCTGCTGCCGGGGGAATTTATTACCCACCTCGAGGCTTCGCCTGGGCTGCTGGCGCATATCGGCCTGGCGCTGTTTTCCTATTCAGTACTGATTATCGCGACGCTTTACGCCTTTCAGCTGGCCTGGCTGGATCATATGCTCAAGACCAAGCGACTGACCTTCAGCGTCGATATGCCGCCGCTGATGAGCATTGAACGTAAAATGTTTCATATCACCCAGGTAGGGGTCATCTTGTTAACCCTGACCTTAGTCACCGGCTTGCTGTACCTGCAGAATATGTTTAACGGTGAAAATCTGCATAAAGCCGTGCTCTCCATCATAGCCTGGTGCGTCTATATTGTTTTATTGTGGGGCCATTATCGTAACGGTTGGCGCGGCCGCCGAGTGGTTTGGCTCAGCTTGGTCGGCGTATTGCTGTTGACATCGGCCTATTTCGGCAGCCGCATCTGGCAGAATATTATGGCCGGTTAAGCCAAAACCCCCGCAGGTTGATGCGGATCGCTGTTTCGCCAGGTTTAGACCTCACAAGGAATCCCCACGTTGGAACATGTTTCAACCAGTACCCTGATAATAATATTGGTAATTATGGTACTGGTGTCTGCCTATTTTTCCGCCTCGGAAACCGCGATGATGACGCTCAATCGTTATCGGCTGCGGCATCTGGCTAAACAAGGCAATCGCGCCGCCAGGCGAGTGGAAAAATTACTGCGCCGCACCGATCGTTTACTGAGCCTGGTACTGATCGGCAACAATCTGGTCAACATCCTCGCCTCGGCTCTCGCCACCATCGTCGGCATGCGGCTGTATGGCGATATCGGTGTGGCAATTGCCACCGGTGTGCTCACGTTTATTATTTTATTGTTTGCCGAAGTTCTGCCAAAAACCGTGGCGGCATTATATCCCGAGCATATCGCCCTACCCAGCAGCCTGCTGCTGGCCCCGCTGCAAAAAATCATGATGCCGCTGGTCTGGCTGCTGAATATCGTTACCCGAATCCTGATGCGGTTAATGGGGATCAAGGTGCCGTCAAATCTCAATGACGCCCTGAGCAAGGACGAACTGCGCTCCATTGTCAATGAGTCCCGTTCGCTGATTTCCCGCCGCAATCAGGATATGCTGATCTCGGTCTTGGATTTAGAAAAGGTTAGCGTGGACGACATCATGGTGCCGCGCAACGAGATCGTGGGTATCAACGTCAATGACGACTGGCGCAATATTATCCGCCAACTGACTCACTCGCCCCATGGCCGTATCGTCCTTTATCGCGATAATCTGGACGGCGCCATCAGTATGCTGCGGGTACGCGAAGCGTATCGTCTGATGACGGAAAAACAGGAGTTCACCAAGGAAAATCTGCTGCGCGCCGCCGATGAAATCTACTACATTCCCGAAGGCACCCCACTTAATATCCAATTGGTCAAATTTCAGCGTAATAAAGAAAAGGTGGGGCTGATTGTGGATGAGTATGGCGATATCCAGGGGCTGGTTACCGTTGAGGATATTCTGGAAGAGATTGTCGGCGATTTCACTACCTCCATGTCACCCACCTTGGCGGAAGAGGTGATCCCACAGAGTGATGGTTCCGTACTGATCGAGGGAGGAGCCAACATTCGCGAACTGAATAAGGCCTTCAACTGGACGCTGCCCGAAGACGAAGCCCGCACCGTTAATGGCATGCTGCTAGAAGAACTGCAGGATATACCGCCAGTGGGGACCCAAACCCAGATTGGGAGCTATCAAATCGACATCATGGCGGTGCAGGATAATATGATCAAACAAGTCCGCATCACGCCGCTTAAAGCGTTCAAAGCCGGCGTTGATGAAGCGCGGTAATCCTCAGGTTGACGACGGTTAATGGTATAAAAAAAGCCCCCGCTGCTGGAGGGCTTTTTTTTACATTTTGCTACCGTTCAAATATGCAGCTCGGCCAGTTTTTCTTTCGGCAAAGCCAGTTCATCGTTGTGGTTTACCCGAATATCATGATCAAGAATATGCTGCGCGATCTCCTGCGCTTCCGGTAAGGAATGCATATGGTAGGTACCACATTGGTACTCATTAAGTTCAGGAATCTTATTCTGGTCGGTAACTTTTAATACATCCGCCATCGCCGCTTTCCAGGCTTTGGCTACGCGCACCTCGTCCGGAGCCCCGATCAGACTCATATAAAAGCCGGTACGACAGCCCATGGGTGAAATATCCACGATTTCAACCCCGTCACCATTGAGATGATTACGCATAAAACCGGCGAACAGATGTTCCAGAGTATGAATGCCCCGTTAAGGCATCACTTCCAGATTAGGTCGGCAAAAACGCAAATCAAAGACGGTGATGGTATC
>JAATGH010000213.1 GCA_015654745.1 Enterobacterales bacterium | reverse complement strand
TTAAAGCAAGTCGTTTATCACTAGTAAGACCGCCACGATGAGGTTACCCGGAGAGAGTGGAACAGCAGGAGATCAACCCGCTGCCGCTCGATACCGATACGCCTTCTCGCAGTAGGTTGTGAGAGTCACCTGGAGCCTGGGGAGGTCCACGATATGTTGTACGATGAATCCCAAGAGAAGGACAACTGCGGCTTCGGCCTAATTGCCCATATAGAAGGCGAGCCAAGCCATAAGGTTGTCCGGACGGCGATCCACGCGCTGGCGCGCATGCAGCATCGTGGCGCGATCCTTGCCGACGGCAAGACCGGCGACGGCTGCGGGCTATTGCTACAAAAGCCGGATCGCTTCTATCGGATCGTGGCTCAGGAACGCGGCTGGCGCTTGGCGAAAAATTACGCGGTCGGCATGATTTTCCTTAGCCAGGATGAAGAAGAAGCCCGCGCCAGCCGCCGTATCGTTGAAGAGGAACTGCAAAACGAGACGCTGTCGATCGTCGGCTGGCGCGAAGTTCCTATCAATGCGGACGTCCTTGGCGAAATCGCGCTCTCCTCCCTGCCGCGCATTGAGCAAATATTTGTGAATGCCCCTGCCGGCTGGCGGCCGCGTGATATGGAGCGTCGGCTCTATGTTGGGCGCCGCCGTATCGAAAAACGGGTGGAGGACGACAGCTTCTATGTTTGCAGCCTCTCAAACCTGGTCACGATCTATAAAGGCCTGTGCATGCCGGCGGATCTGCCGCGCTTTTATCTGGATCTGGCGGATCTGCGGCTGGAGTCGGCGATTTGCCTGTTCCACCAGCGTTTCTCCACCAATACCGTGCCGCGCTGGCCGCTGGCCCAGCCTTTTCGTTACCTGGCCCATAACGGCGAGATTAACACCATCACCGGAAACCGGCAGTGGGCGCGCGCGCGCGCCTATAAGCTAAAGACCCCGTTGATCCCCGATCTGCAGGATGCCGCGCCTTTCGTTAATGAAACCGGATCCGATTCAAGCTCCCTGGACAACATGCTGGAACTGTTCCTGAGCGGCGGTATGGATTTGATCCGCGCCATGCGCCTGTTGGTGCCGCCGGCCTGGCAGAACAACCCCAACATGGATCCCGAGCTGCGAGCCTTTTTCGACTTTAACTCCATGCATATGGAACCCTGGGACGGCCCGGCCGGACTGGTGATGTCCGATGGTCGTTTCGCCGCCTGCAATCTGGACCGCAACGGTCTGCGCCCGGCCCGCTACGTCATTACGACCGACAAGCTGATTACCTGCGCTTCCGAAGTGGGCATCTGGGATTACCAGCCGGACGAAGTGGTGGAAAAAGGCCGGGTTGGCCCGGGCGAACTGATGGTGATTGATACCCGCAGCGGGCGCATCCTGCATTCGGCGGAAACCGACGACGACCTGAAAAGCCGCCACCCCTACAAAGAGTGGATGGAAAAGAATGTTCGTCGCCTGACCCCGTTTGAAGAGTTATCCGACGATCAGGTCGGCCACCGTGAGCTGGACAGCACGCTGCTGGAGACCTATCAAAAGCAGTTTGGCTATTCCAATGAAGAGCTGGATTCCATTTTACGGGTGCTCGGTGAAAACGGTCAGGAAGCGACCGGCTCCATGGGGGACGATACGCCGTTTGCCGTGCTCTCCAGCCGGCCGCGTGTAATCTATGATTATTTCCGCCAGCAGTTTGCCCAGGTGACCAACCCGCCTATCGACTCGCTGCGCGAAGCCCATGTCATGTCCCTGGCCACCTGCATCGGCCGGGAGATGAACGTATTTTGCGAGGCCGAGGGCCAGGCGTTTCGCCTGGCGTTTAAATCACCGATCTTGCTGTATTCCGATTTTACCCAGCTTACCACGCAAGAAGGCAGGCATTATCAGGCCGATAAGCTGGATATTACGTTTGACCCTAGCGAGCGGGACCTGTATCAAACGCTACTTAAGCTGTGCGACGATGCCGAAGAGAAAGTTCGCCAGGGTACGGTGCTGCTGGTGCTTACCGACCGGACCATTTCCGCTAATCGCCTGCCGGTGCCCGCACCGATGGCGGTGGGGGCGATCCATACCCGGCTGGTGGAGAAAAACCTGCGCTGTGACGCCAATCTGATCGTCGAGACCGCCAGCGCCCGCGATCCGCACCATTTCGCGGTATTGATTGGTTTTGGCGCGACCGCCATTTACCCCTACCTGGCCTACGAGACGCTGGCCGCCATGATCGACAACGGTACTATTGAAAAAAATTACCGTACCGTGATGCTCAATTACCGTAACGGCATCAACAAAGGCCTGTACAAAATCATGTCCAAAATGGGCATTTCCACCGTGGCTTCATATCGCTGTTCGAAGCTGTTCGAAGCGGTGGGGCTGCATCGGGAACTTACCGATCTCTGCTTCCAGGGTGTGGTGAGCCGCATCGGCGGCGCCAGTTTCAGTGATTTTGAACAAGATCTGGTTAACCTGTCGAAACGCGCCTGGCTCAAGCGTAAAGCGCTGGACCAGGGCGGACTGCTCAAATACGTCCATGGCGGTGAATACCACGCTTACAATCCAGACGTGGTCAAAACGCTGCAGTTGGCGGTACAAAGCGGCGAATACCGGGATTATCAGCACTATGCGAAGCTGGTAAACGAACGGCCCATCGCGATGCTGCGCGATTTGCTGGCCATCAAGCCAAACGGCCAGGCGGTAACCCTGGACCAGGTGGAACCGGCGGAAAATCTGTACAAGCGGTTCGACACCGCGGCCATGTCCATCGGCGCGTTAAGC
>JAATGH010000441.1 GCA_015654745.1 Enterobacterales bacterium | reverse complement strand
AGGCGGTGGTGACCGTGACAATTTTGCCGTTGACCGCCTGTACCGTCCGCGCTTGGGTAATACCGCTCGGCAAATTGACTATCAGCCGGTCGCCGGCGGCCACGTCCGCAATACGGTCTAATGTAGTATTGCGTCCGTCAACCGCACTCACTCGGCCGCCGGTAATTTTCCCGGCCAGGTTTTGATCCGCAATGCCAATAATGCGGCCAGGTATCGGGATAATACCGTCCAGCCCCATAGAGAAGTCGGTCACGGAATCATTGGCGTTTGATAATAACGCCCACCTTCCCCGGCGGTTTGCCTCGGAACGGCGTGTGCAGCCGATAGCAGTAATTTCAGTCTGATTGATGTCGTATCGCTGGATCAGACTGTTTTCAAAGACGGGTTCGACGATATCAGCATAGTAATTATCAGGGTCGGAATAACTCACCATGGCCGTGGTGTAGTGCACCTTCTCGCTCGATCCTGAGCGGGTAAATTTTCCGTTTACCACGTTCGCCCGGGTGATGGTGTAATCAATATCGCGAGGCATGTCCGCCAGCGTAACGAGCTGATCACCACCCCAATAGGTCATCCCCCGGAATATCGCCGCCAGGTCTGTTAACACGGTCCAGGCGTCCCCCTGCGACTGGATATAGACGTCGCAAAGAAAGCGCGGCTCTGTCCCGTTCCCGCCTAATCCGTCCGGCACGAGCTGATCGCAATACTGTGCGATTTGATAAAGGGCGCCTTCGTCTATTTCGGTCGAATCAATGCGGTTGCCCAGACCAAACATATCCGAAAGGACAATGTCATAAAATACCCATGCGGGGTTATTGCTGTAGGCCCATTTGAAGCCGCCGATCCACGTTCCGGCGTATGTGCGGGCCACAGGGTCATAGGTGTCAGGTACGCGGATAATGCGGCCCAGGGGTTTACTAGACACCTTCGGGATATAATTCGGGAATTGCTGGGCGTCAAATTCAACATAGAGCAATGCGGTATTGGGATAGCGTAATTTGGCGTCAATGACCTCGGTGATCGCCTCGATGTTCATCGGGTCAACAATCGTCTGGGTTGTTGAGTCCGGGGTGATGCGCCTTATCCGGATTTGCCAGCCGGTAGCGGCCGTTGGCAGGTCAATTCGGTGACTGCGCTCGTAGGTAGTCGTGGTTTTGCCATCCACTGCCGTATCGAGCATTTGCTGATAGGCGCCGCCGTCCGTGGCAAGATCGATGGCGTATTCCACCCGGTAACCGGTCTCATCGCCGTTGCTCTGTTGCTCCTCAATGGTCGGGAAACCCAGGCGGACACGCACCGCGGTCAATTCGGTATCAGATATAGCCCGCACCCACGGGGAGGCGGACGAGAGCGTTACACCCACGGCAATTTCGTTTTCAACATCCGGCATGCCGGGAATAAATGTCTGCGATTGCGTACCAGGGCGGAAATCCCACGACACGCCGGAAAAATTGAGCGAGCCGTCCGCATTGGCCAGCGGCGTGGTCGTCGAGCCGTCGCCCAAGAAAATGTTGGTTCCATCCAGGCCGCCGGCGATTTCCCCCTCGCCAAGAGCAATAAGGATTTTTGCTCGAGCAATGGACTGGAGACTGTCAGGGGATTCTACCGGCGTATGGGCGCTGCTGGTCCCGCCCTTCCGTCCCTTAATCGCTTTCGTTGCCATATCGCACCCATAAAAAAGGCCCGCCGAAGCGAGCCGATGAAAAACCACGGATTGTTATTGTTGGTCTTCTGCGTAGATACCGGCAGAAATGATGGCCCCGCCGATTTCCCGGCTACCGTATAGAACGCCTACAGGATTACCCTGTGCCGTGGTATTCACCGGCCCGCCGAAGGCATAGGACGGCTTATTGTCTGGGTCTTGGCGCATTCGTAGACCTGTCTGTTGAGGTGAGAGCATTTGGACTACGCCGCCAAGGGCCATGGAGGCACCAATCGCAGCAGCAATACCCCACGCACCGGCAGCGGCAAACCCAGCCCCAAACCCCAACGCAGCGCCACTTGTCATTATCGTTGCAACCGCTATAAGGGCAACACCTAAGACCGTCTGAAATAGTCCAGCTCGTTTGCTACCAATAATCACCGGGACTAAGTGAATATTCTGAGAGCTGGCATCAATTTCTAATTCCTCCTTACTGACATTGCGCTTATTTTTATCACCAACAAATACTGCAAACGTCAACCCCTGCTTATGCGCCTCCATCATGTATTTTTCAAATCCATTTAATAAATGTCTCGCTGCAAGCAACATTTTTCGAGAATTATGAGCCTTGAATTTAAATTCTCGACCGAACCTTGAAATCAACGGCCCGTGAAATACTATGCGCCGCATGGGTGCTTCAATAAAAGCCATGTTATTTTCTCCAGAATATTAAAACCCGCCGGAGCGGGTTTTTTAAAGTAATTTAACTACAGGCAGGATTCAATATCTTCTGTCGCTTCATTTATTCTAGTGTATTTCATAAATGGTGGTCTCTTAGTGGCCTCACCATAATAAATAATATTTAGCTTTCCGTTTTTTGTAGTAATGTCTGTAAATTCTATACTCGGAATTGTTGAAAGTTCAACGCCTCCCGATAATGGTTTTGTAACTGAATTAATAGGCATCCCATTAAATGTTCTTTCATCAAATCTAGGCACTAAACACGTCACAAATTCCGATTGTGTTTTGTTACTTTCAAATGTTTTAGTCGGATGGTTTTTTATCTCTCTTGGCGTCATCCCACATCCCACCAGCGCCAAAGAGACTGCGGCTAACATTATCTTTTTCATTGTTTTACCTTGATGAAGGTTACAAAATTTTAATAAAAACAACTAACAAATATATTACTAAAGTCATAACAGTCATGTAAATAAAAAAAATACTAATCTTCCCTCTTTCTTCTACAGTTGATCCTTTTCCTGAAGCCTCTTTTTTTGATTCGTTAATACCTTCAATATGATAAACCCCAGCCATTGATTTTAACAGATTAAGAGTTGTATAGCAGTCCGTTATAGCTCTGTGAGATTTACCTTCAAGAGTGACGTTCTGTTGTTTGGCCGCATCATCTAACTTTTGCCATTTGTAATCATTTCTATAATCGTTCCATTCACCGTAGAAATGGGCGTATGCCAACATAACACAACCAGTATTTATCGATATGGTATCAAGGAATTCATCATCAAAAATTCCCGCCTTTGTTGATGATTGGATCATTAATCTACAATCAAAATTTGCATTATATATTAATAATTTTCTTCCTTTTATTACTTTAATTAGTTGCATCTGCACATCGGACCAAATTGGGGCGTTTTTTACATTAACATTAGTGATGCCATGAATTTTCGTAACCGCTGGCGGGATTTTTTTTATTGACCTAACTAAGGTGTCCAATAGAATTTTACCCGAACAATCAATAACACCAATCTCGATAATTTCATCATCTTTATCGAGGCCGGTCGTCTCTGAATCCAATATTACGCCATCACTCGACAACCAATTTTTTGCAATTTCCCTAATCTGTTGTCGATCGTCATATTTATACATTTTTTTCCCTCACACTGGTTATGAGATGATAACACCAGCGTGTAAGAGGAAAAATAACAACTGTTATAACAGAGTTTTATAGCGCACTATCTTAATTGTTCGGTCTTTCCAGTAACCGCCATGGGGTTCTTTCTGGCTCAAAAACCCGTACTTATGGTGCAGAATCATATTGCCGTCCAGTAGTACGCCCGCATGGTTCACCACGGGCGCCGAGAACTGGATCATGGCCACGTCGCCGGCGCGCGGCAGGCCGGTAAACTCCCGGAATCCGCAATCATACCAATTATCCATGTAGAGGTTGCCGCCGATCTCCCACCAGCAGTGATCTACCCGATAATCCGGCAACTCTATGCCGTGCGTCTGCCGGTAATAGCTCATTACCAGGCCCCAGCAGTCATAAACGCCCAGCACGAACGGGCGACCAATCAGCGGCAATTCCCCGCGGGGCTGGATAGTCCGTAAATCGCCCTCCGGCCAGCTCACGATGT
>JAATGH010000463.1 GCA_015654745.1 Enterobacterales bacterium | reverse complement strand
CTGCTTTGTCGCGGGGAGTTTAGGCTGGACGCCGAACTTGCCCTGGCGGTAGAGCTGGTGCCAGTTGAACAGCAAATTATCATTGATACCGTTATCTCGTGCCAGCTTAGCGATGGATACGCCGGGCTGGAGTGCTTGCTCAACCAGATTGATCTTAAAGTCCAGAGGGAAATTGGGACGACGTCTTGAGGGTTTTTTGGGGAGTTGTTTCATGGGTAGCGTCCGTTAAAAAAATGATGGACACCATCTTTGACAATTGGACGAGGAATTAACAGACGGCACTGAGACGACGCTTACGACATAATCCACCTCACTGGATAATAGAACTGATCAATTGCAGAGCGATGAGCGGGCGCGACTGGGCTAGCGCAACAGGGGGTGTTAGGCCGCCGGGAGACCTTATGCGGACTTGCAGTTTTCGTTGCTGAAAAGCTCAACAGCCCAGTCCGCAAAGGCGCGTAGTTTCGCACTCGGATGGCGCGTGGCCGGATACACCAGTTGGAGGGGATGCGTGGGCTGAGTCCAGTCTTCAAGTATCGGTACCAGGCGGCCCGAGTTGAAATGCGGCCGCGCGCTGAACCGAAATATTTGACCGATGCCAAGGCCCGTTAATAGCGCTTCCGCTATGGCCGTGCTTTCACTAACGCTCATTACCGAGTAACCGCTGATTTCGTACTTGTCGGTCCCTTTACTAAAGTACAAGGGCAGTGATTTACCAGTATGGGGGAAGAAATAGTGGATCATCCGGTGCCGCTCCTCAAGCTCGCGCGGGTGTGAAGGCACGCCATGTGTCGAAAGATAGGCGGGCGTCGCGCAGGTCACAAAATCGGCGCTGCAAAGGTGTCTGCTTATCAGCGAGCTGTCAGGTAATGCACCACCGCGGATAACGCAATCGACGCCTTCACCAATGAGGTCCGCGGGACGATCGCTAACGCCAAGAAGCAGCTCCAAATCGGGGTAGCGCGCCCTAAATTCAGGAAGTGCCGGAATGATAACCAGGTTTGCCAGTGACGAACCTACGTCAACACGAAGCCTGCCATGGGGACTGACTCTCGCGTCCCGGGTGACCGCATCCATTTCGTCAAGTTGCGCAAGGAGATTCAGGGTTTGTTCACGATAGACCTCACCCAACGGCGTGATGGTGAACGAACGGGTGCTACGCTCAATGAGCTTAGTACCAAGATGCTGCTCTAAATCTTGTAATAATTTGCTTACCGTTGAGCGGGGAATATTCAGCGAGTCTGCCGCTTTTGCGAATGAGCGGGCATCCGCGATTCGAATAAAAACCCGCATGGCGAGAAGTTGGTCCAAAGCTTCGCTCCTGAGATAGGGCCGGGGGCAGGGTGGCTGCGATAATCGCCAACTCATACGCGATCATTTCATTAGGGCGTTTCGCACCCCTATCTTACGCCAATATCCCATAAGTTTGGTTATGCGCTTAGGACCATGACGTTAGTGCCCTGACATCCGCCCTTTCCTAAGCGAAACTATTACAAGCCCTTCCCTCAGAACGCCGATTTTCCCGTGGAGGCGCCGCCATCCACGTGCAGCGTTTGTCCGGTAATGAATCCGGCATCTTCCGACAACAGGAAGGCAATCGCGGCGGCGATTTCATCAGGCTTGCCGAAGCGGTCCATGGGAACGGCGGCAAGGTAACGGCGCTCGCCGTCGCTGCCGGGGGCATTGCCGGCGCGAAACAGCGCGGTTTCCGTCGGACCCGGGGCCACGGCATTCACGGTGATGCCGGTTGTGGCCGTTTCCAGTGCCCAGGTGCGCGTGAAGCTCACCAATGCCGCCTTTGCCGCGGCATAGGCAGTGCGTTCGACGGCGCCAAGGACGGTCAGGCTGGAAATGTTCACGACACGTCCCCAGCGGCG
Organism: Enterobacterales bacterium; assembly: GCA_015654745.1. GTDB lineage: Bacteria > Pseudomonadota > Gammaproteobacteria > Enterobacterales > Enterobacteriaceae > Acerihabitans. The sequence continues at coordinate 9,383 of JAATGH010000463.1, read as the reverse complement.
CGCCTTCATGCCCGCAAGCGCCGCTTGCGTGGCAATAATGGCCGGATAAAGGTTGACCTGCATCACCTCGGCAAGCTGTTCCAGCGTCACCTCGTCCAGGGGCTGCGGTCTGACTAATCCGACATTATTCACCACGCCGTCAATCTGGAATCGATCGGCAAGGCGGGCAAATTCCGTCCTCGCCGTTTCAGCCTCGCTGAGGTCCATGGCAACGAAGTGGCCGGGGAAACCTTCCGCCGGGGCGGTGCGGGCTACCCCTATCACCTGGTGGCCGTCCCTGGCCAGCCGTGCCGAGAGCGCCAGCCCAATACCTTTGCTGGCGCCGGTAATAAGAAATGTGCGTGACATCGTTTTTCTCCTGACCCGCCTGGCGCGGGGGTGGTTTTGTTGGTGATCAGGCGCGGCCGTTTGCGCGGCGTATGGCGGGCAGCAGATCCCGCGGTTCGGGACGGCGGGTATAATCCGGATTGATCTCGGCATAGACGATAGTGCCGTCCGGCGCCACCACATAGCGTGCCGGCATGGGCAGGGTCCAGCCGGGATCGTCATTGAAGGCGGGCAGATCGTTTTTCAGCTTTTTGTACAGATCAATCAGATAACCGGGTAACGCAAAGCGCAGGCCGAATGCCGCGGCTACGCTATTTTCACCATCGGACAGGATAGGAAATGCCAGTTTATTCTGGCGGACGGATTTGCGGCTGTTGGCCCGGGTTTGCGGGGAGATGGCCACCAGGCTGGCGCCCGCCGCGTAAAAATCGTCCAGCACGGCCTGCAATGCCTGTAATTCCATATTGCAGTAGGGGCACCAGACGCCGCGATAAAAAGTAATGGCCAGCGGCCCTGTTTTGAGCAGCTCAACGGAGGATATCCGGTTGCCGTCGGCATCGCCCAGGGTGAAGGCCGGCGCTTTATCGCCGGCCTGCAACGCCCGTTGCGCGGCGCCGGAAGCAATAAGCTCCGCGGTGGCGCGGTGCATGACGGCAATGTCGGTTGGCGGCATATTGTACGGCGGTTTTCCCGCCTCGAAATCAGCTTTGAACGCATCGAGTTTCATTTGCAGCGATATATTTTTTCCTTTTTGCACAAAAGTGATTATGCGGACCGCCTGGGGCCGTCCGCCGACGGCATGACCAGAACCGAAATCAACGCTATAAATAGCGGGGTCAGTTTTGCCGGGCCATGGCGAGCGCGACGTCCGCTGCGCTGATGCCTTCCAGCGCCAGGCCATACCCGGCCCCGTCATCGACAATGCGGCGCAGTTTTTGCGTTAGGGCGATGCGCGTATAGCGCCCGGTGAGCGGGGGCAGGGCGGCGAGCGATTCGGCTATCTCATGGGCACGGGCCAGCAGGTCGCCCGACGGCACCACTTCATTTACCACGCCCCAGTCCTTGGCGGTCTTGGCGTCCAGTTCCTGCCGGGTGAGCAGGAAATAGCGGGCGCGTATGCTGCCGATAACTTCCGGCCAGAGCAGATTGACGCCGTCCCCGGGCACGATGCCGAAGTCGAAATGGGGTTTGTCCTGGAATACCGTGGCGGGAGTGGCCAAGACAATATCCGCCAGCAGGACATATTCGGAATGCAGGCGTACCGGGCCGTTAAGCGCCGCAATCATCGGTACCTCGATATCCAGAATATTCATCAGCACTTTTTTGCCTTCGCGGAATATTTTGTCGTAGCCGCGGGGTGTGAAAAAATCAAAGCCTTCGGCGCTGATGGTTGCCATAAACGCGTCGCCGGCGCCGGTAAGGATCACCACGCGGTTGTCCGGATCCGCGCCGATGTCATGAAAAAGATCGACAAACTGTTCATGGGTATGGCCGTTGAACTGCAGCGTATCGCCATCGGTATGCAGGGTCACTTCCAGTACGCCGCTGGCGGAGCGTGTCAAACGGGCGTTGGGAAATGAATGGCGATAGTCTTCAAAATGCAACATGGTTTATTACTCCGGTAATGAGAAATCAGGCCTGAGGGACCAGCGCGTTGAGACGTGTAATGGCGCGGCGGACCGCCGGACGCTGGCTCATCTGGTCGTACCAGCGTGCGACATTGGGATAGCCATCCAGGGTGACGCCGGCGAATTCGCGCCGCCAGAACCACCCGAAATGGGCAATGTCGGCGATGCTGTAGATGTCGCCCGCCGCGAACCGGCGTTCATGCAACACCCTATCTATCAGGCCGGTAACCCGTTCGGCCTCGGTACTGAAGCGCAGCTCCGCCAGGGGTTGCGGCTCGCTTGCCAGGCGTTTGAAAAAGCCCGCCTGGCCGAAGCTTGGGCTTAGCGCCGAGGCATGAAAGAACAACTGCTCAAAGACCCGTGCGCGTTCGGCGCCGCCATGCGGCAAGAGCCGGCCGTGCTTTTCAGCCAGATAAACCAGAATGGCCGAGGACTCGGTCAGCACCAGCGGTTTATTCCCTTCGGCACCGGTTTCCACCAGTACCGGCACCTTGCCGTTGGGGTTCAGTGCGAGGAACGTATCGCTCTTTTGGTCACCCTGTTTCACGTTGATGGGGCGCAGCCGATAGTCCTGAGCCAGTTCCTCCAGCATGATGACGGCCTTGACGCTGTTAGGCGTGGCGAAGGCGTAAAGGTGGTACATGGCAACTCTCCGTACGTTGGGGGCTAGCGTGTGGACAGAGTATCTGCTATTACTACGCAGGAATGACAGATGGCACAAAGCGATAACGCTCATTCCCAGGGGGAATATATGGATCGGCTGCAGGCGATGATCGTGTTTATTCGCGTGGTAGATGCCGGCTCTTTTTCCGGCGCGGCGAGAATATTAAATATCGGCCAGCCGGCGGTTTCGAAAACCATTGCGCAACTGGAGGCGCGGCTGCAGGTGCGTTTACTGCTGCGTTCAACCCACGGCCTGACGCCCACCGAGGCGGGATTACGCTATTACGAACATGCGCGCGTTGTTATCGAGGGGGCGGATGAAGCCGATATCGCGGCCAAGGGGATCGCGGCGGGCCTTGCCGGCAATTTACGGATTTCCGCCGCGCCGACGTTCGCCCGCCTGCATGTGATTCCCCATTTGCCGCAATTTATGGCGCAACATCCCGACCTGAGCGTGGATCTCATTCTGGATGACCGCCCCATTGACCTGCTTGCCGAAGGTATCGACATCTCCCTGCGCATGGGCCGGCTTGCGGATTCGAACGCCGTGGCGCGCAGGCTGGCCACCTCCCGTCGTTCGGTGCTTGCCACGCCTGAATATCTCGCCCGGTTCGGGGAGCCGGAAAAGCCCGCCGATCTGGCGGAGCATGAGGCGATTGGTTTTAGCCAGACAAGCGACGTCTGGCGTTTTACCCGCGGCGGCAGCGACATTTCCGTCGCTATGCGGGGACGGGTGCGCCTCAGCGCCGCCGAAGGCATCCGCGCCGCCGTACTTGCGCATATGGGGCTCACCATCGCCTCCGACTGGATGTTTGCCCGGGAATTGGCCAACGGCGGCGTTCGTCGGTTGCTGGAGGCATGGTCGCTGCCGGATATTGATTTATGGGCGGTATTTCCCACAGGACGGATGACCAGTGCGAAAGCCAGACAGTTTGCGCTTTTCGTGGAAGAGGTGTTAAGGCGATAACAGCCGGGATACAGTAAGGCGGCTGGCCTTTCTGCTCGGCATGGTCGATTCCTCGCTGCTGTATAAACAGTTTTCCCCACTGCCTGAAAGTACCGTCGACGCGTCCTGGCCTCTTCTGGTCATTGCGGGACTGCTGGTCGGTATCGGTACCCGCTACGGGTCAGGTTGTACCAGTGGTCACGGGGTCTGCGGCCTCTCACGGTTATCGCCACGATCGCTGGCAGCCACCGTTACGTTTATGTGTGTTGCTACGGTGACCGTTTGGCTGAGGGGGTATTTACGGTAATTGCACCAATCCGGAGACGGCAATGAATGTGTTTTTCTCTTTGATCGCCGGGTTATTATTCGGCGTCGGGCTTCTCGTCAGCGGTATGGCGGATCCAGGCAAGGTGATTGGCTTCCTCGATATCACCCGAGTATGGGATCCGTCTTTGGCGTTTGTGATGGGGGGAGCCATCAGCGTCGGTTTTTTGGCGTTCCGTTCCGTAAAAAAACGTTCGCGCCCGGTCTTTGCCGAGACACTGTCTCTCCCCGACAACCGCCGGATTGATAAGCCGCTGATTGGCGGCGCGGCTTTATTTGGCATCGGCTGGGGCCTGGCGGGTATTTGTCCCGGGCCGGCCTTGGTCTTACTGGGCACCGGATCACTCAAGGGGGCATCTTTGCGGCGGCGATGATCGCCGGCATGGCTCTCTTCGCGCAACGGGAAAACCGCAGGTTAAAGCGCGTTTGAGCATGACCGGACGGCTGGCAGCATTGCCTGAGCGGAATTGAAAAAATGAAAACAGCGGGGGAGTTGTGGACAAACACGCGGCAAAAAATATTCTTTCCCTCTACCAGCGCCATGCTGATGCCTTTGCCCGCCAGCGCTCGCGCACGCTTGTTGAAAAAAGCTGGCTGGATAGGTTCATCACCGCGATCGGCGGGAAAGGGCACATTCTCGATATCGGTTGCGGTAATGGGCAGCCCATTGCCGGGTATTTCATCCAACTGGGTTTTCAACTCACCGGTATTGATGGCGCAACAGCGATGCTGGATCGCGCCCGCGCGCGTTTTCCCGCGCAGCGTTGGCTGGCGCTGGATATGCGCAAGCTAGCGCTCGGCGAAACCTTTGCTGGCCTGATTGCGTGGGACAGTTTTTTCCATTTAACGCGGCAGGACCAACAAAAGATGTTCCCGATCTTTGCGCAGCATAGCCACCCGGGCAGCGCGCTGATGTTTACCAGCGGCCCAGGGAAGGGGGTCGCAATGGGACAATTTGAGGGCGAGCCGCTGTTCCACGCGAGCCTGGCGCCAGAGGAATACCGCGCGCTACTGGATGCGAATGGCTTCGATGTCATCGACATGGTGCCGGAAGATCCCTAATGTTCGGGGCATACGGTTTGGCTGGCGGCAAGACGATAAGGCGAAAGAGGTCAAACCCAGCCGGATAAAGATGATGAATACAGTCCATGGACTGTGGTCGCGAAGCGTGGCCGTGGGTTGCTCTTGTACCGGGCTACGCCGCCTTCCGGAAACTCTTTTAGTTAATACCTGTATCTCGCTTCTTGTTCTCTTATGCCATCCGTCGCCGGCCACTACCGAGGCCCTGAGCCGGATCGGTGAGCTGTACGCAATCGAAGCCGACATCCGGGGGCGTCCGGCCGAAGAACGAAGGCAGGCGCGCGAAACGCGCTCCCGGCCGATACTTATCGGTCTGGAGCGCTGGATTCGGGAAAAGCTCACTACACTGTCGCGTCAGGCCGATACGGCCAAGAACTATCTGATGAATCACTGGCCGGCACGGTATTACTACGCCGGTGATGGCTGGGCGGAGATTGGCAATAATATCGCTGAAAACGCGCTGCGGGGGTGAGCCTGTGCCGAAAAAATTATCTGTTCTTCGGCTCTGATAGCGGCGGCGAACGTGCGGCGCTGATGTATACGCTAATCGGCAGTTGCAAACTGAACGGCGTGGAGCCGGAAGCGTATCTGCGCCATGTACTGGCGACTACCGCGGATCATCCCATCAATAAGATCACAGAACTCCTGCCGTGGAACCTCAGTATCCCTGCTGAATAAGCGTCAATACGGCCCTGAATTGACGCTTACTGTGATAGTAAAAACATGAATTTTTTAATTCATCGAAAGTAAAACTTTAATTTGTACATTGATTCTAAGTATTCTACTTAAATGCGATTGCACTACTCATTTTTATTAGTTGGATAATGAATCTATAGCTCATTTTATAACAATCAAATATAATCATTTAATAATTGTATTTGATGGTTATACTTTGCGCTCGATAAGGATAAATTTTTCACGATTTATTGTTTAATTTGCGCTTAATGCTTATTCTTGGCATGTTTTCTAAAAAAGGAATTTCGGGAGCAAAGAATGACAGTAAGGGAAGTAATAGGGATTGATCTTGGTACGACGAACAGTGCAGCCAGCCTATGGCTGGATGGGCGTCCGGTTCTGGTTCCCAACAGGCACGGCCATTTACTGACGCCATCAGTTGTTGGCCTTGATGACCATGGCAATATTCTTACTGGGCAGAGTGCATATGCCAGATTAATCAGTCATCCCCATATGACTAAGGCGAGTTTCAAGCGCCATATGGGCTCATCCACCAAAATTCAGATAGGTCATTTAAGCTTTCGAGCGGAAGAAATTTCCGCGCTTCTTTTACGTCAGTTGAAAGAGGATGTGGAAACCTGGAATAAAGGATCATTTACCAATGCAGTAATAACCGTTCCGGCCTATTTCAATGATGTGCAGCGCAGGGCGGTTAAAACCGCGGGTCAGCTTGCTGGACTCAATGTTGTGCGTTTGCTTAACGAACCGACCGCTGCATCTTTAGCTTTCGGTCTTCTCGAAAATCATGAACAGAAATACCTGACCTTCGATTTAGGTGGTGGCACATTTGACGTCTCCATTATCGATATGTTTGAAGGCGTAGTGGAAGTTCGCGCCAGTTGTGGTGATGTGATGCTCGGCGGTGATGATTTCAGTGAGGCAATTTGCCGATGGATGTTAGAGATTCATCCCGACCTTGTGCAATACCTCCCCCAGATACATCCAAGCCTTCTGGCACAGGCGGAGGCCATGAAACGGAGCATATCTCTCAATAGTGAAGGCAAAGCAGAGTTGACATGGTGCGGAAAAAAGTGGTTTTGGTCTTTAGATGAACACCAGTTTGCACGATCCTGCCAACCTTTACTTGAGAGATTACAGCAACCTATCATGCAGGCGCTCCACGATGCGCGTTTTTCACTGTCCGATCTCGATCATATTCTGCTGGTCGGAGGTGCTACCCGCATGCCGTTGATTCGCCAAACAGTGGCGCGCTTATTTGGCCGATTCCCCCGATATGATCTCAACCCTGATGAAGCTGTTGCTCTCGGTGCCGGCGTGCAGGCTGGCATGATTATGGCTGACACTGCGGTAGAAGATATTATTCTTACTGATGTCATGCCTTTTACACTAGGCATGGAAATAGCCAAGCAACATTCTGGACAGCTGGAGGAAGGGTTTTTCCTGCCTTTAATTGAGCGCAACACGTTCCTACCGGTAAGCATCATGAAACGTGTTTGCACTGTATGTGACAATCAAAAAGTTGTGCTGGTCAAAATCTTTCAAGGTGAGGCGCGTCGGGTAAAAGACAATGTCTTCCTGGGTGAAATGTCGGTAGAGGTACCGCCGAGAAAGGCAGAGGAGGTTTCCCTCGACGTGCGTTTCACCTACACCATTGATGGCCTATTAGAAATTCAATGTAGCCATGATGATGCAGCTGTGCCGATATGTATGGTCATCGAAAAAGTTCCTGGGCAAATGAGTGCAAAACAAATCGAAGAAAGTTTGCAGAGGCTATCTAATCTGAAACAAAACCCCCGAGACAATCCTACCAACCGCGCTCTGCTTGACCGTGGAGCTCGGCTCTTCAATTTTCTGCTTGGTGATGAGAGGCAGTGGGCTGACACGATTATCACTGCTTTCGAGCAGGCGTTAGACAGCCAGGACCCGCGCCAAATTGCCCTTACGCGAAAGCAAGTAGAGGCAGCCCTCGATCGCCTTGACGATGGAATGTCATAATGGATATCTGGACGATTCTGAACATTGCGCCCACTGAAGATCTGGCGCTGATTAGGCGCGCCTATGCACACCAATTAAAATTGCATCGGCCTGACAGTGATCCCAAAGGCTATCAGCAGTTACGCGAAGCCTTTGAGCGGGCAAAGACATTAGCTGCTCAGCCCATTTTATCATTGATACCATTAGACATTTCAGAGAAAAAAATAGAGCAACCAATAGTGAATTCGGTTGAACTGAAGATTTGTGGCAGCCAGTGCGCAGGGACACCGTTGCTGCATGTTCCGGTGTCTCCAATGCCTTATACATTAGACGATATCGCTCAAGTAGCCAAAGACGTCGTGCATAATGAAATGGTGGGATTGTCGGCATTGGATCGTTTGTGGACGCAAATTGCTCGAAACGGAAACCTGGAGCAGCAACAGCAATTTCACCAACATTTCGCCATGGCGCTGGCTAATCAGCCAGGGATAATTAAAGGAGATATCGAAACAGTTTCTACGAGGCTAGGGTGGGGCTGGGAAAAATATGACACCTATCAAATGTTGCAGCCATTTGTGGTACAGGCAATTGAAACACAAATACGGCAGACTGAGCTGGCGAGGGTCTGGAAACGCTTACAGGCGGACAGTGAATCGGCAAGTTGTAGTGTGCGTCTTGCTCATCAGTTATTACTGAGTGAACGCCAATCATTGCCATTCTGGATGAGGTTGACGCCAAATCTAGTCGCTGATATGCACAAGCAAGCCTCTTTTTTTAAATACAAATACCCTGAATTGATTACAAGACTTAATCCCGTTATTTTTGATTTTGTGTTGCAACCTCGGTTAGCATTAAATTGGTCTGGCTTGTTCCTTTTTGCTTTCTGGGGGTCTCTTCTTTCATGCATATTACCACATGCGAAGTTAAGCAACACGTCGACTTTTTTGCTTGGCCTGGTGGTAGTCTATTATCTATACGGTTGCGATATTGCTCAGATATCTCTAATGCGGCGACCAAGATTGCTTAACGCATACTTGCTGATAGAGTGCCTAATTTCAGTAGCCGCTGCCTTAATATTTTTTGGTGCGCTATTTTGGCTAGTAATAAAATTGACTACGCCGTGGGGGCGGTTTGCACCTTATACTTCAATGATTGGTTGTTTTTTTATTATAGTTTTCTTTAGATTATCCTGGCCCAGACATATGCCGGAAATTTGTCGTCCAGTGGGTTTACTAAACCAAGTTCTTTCAAGTCCATGGCGCCTCATTAAGTCGCTTAAATTCTCATTTAAAGGATGGGTGAGCGAATTTGTATTTTATATAATCTGCGCAGGTGTCACCCACGAATTGCTTGAATTGTTACCTTAGATTTTGCGTAAAAAGGGGCAAATCAATCACACTAGAGAGGTGGATGGATATATGGGGTGGTAATCCCCCCTTTTTTAACGGAAGTGATAAGTAGAATCAGGTCATGCGTTGAATATGCTGCATCGGCGTGAAGCCATTTAACGCCATATTCGGTCGTTCGTGATTATAAAACCATTGCCATCGCGTGGCATAGTCCTGCGATTCGTTCAGGGATGAAAACAGGTGCTGTCCCAGCCAGTCATAAGTAAGCGAGCTGGCATCTCGCCTTGTTAAAAGAATATCGCCCCGGCATCCTAACCACACCTGATATAACCGGTGTGAGATGAACCATGGCAAAACGCTATTCCTTTATCGAACGACAACAGCATCTTGATGCTT
>JAATGH010000443.1 GCA_015654745.1 Enterobacterales bacterium | reverse complement strand
GGGCGGCTAAGCGTGCCGGCGGGCTGGCGGCCAATACCGCCATCCACCCTTGCCTTTGCTCTTGGGTAAACATTCAGTGCTCCATCGTCAGTTCGATCATATCGGCGCGGGCCAGGGTATAGGAGTATTCCGCCACCCGGTCGCTATCGCCGCAGGTGTTAAGGGTGCGTACGCATAGCAGCGGTATCTGATTGGCTACCTCAAGCAGTTGGCTCTCCTTGGTTTGCGATCGCCGGGCGCTGATACGCGTCTGTCTGCGCACCAGCCCTTGTCCCAGGCGTTGTTTGATAAATTCGTGCAGCGATCCTTGGGCAAACTGCTGCAATGCCGGCCACCAGTTCAAATCCGGCAGGTAATGATCGATTACGCTTAGCGGCACGCCGTTCACGCGGCGCAACGTGCGCAAATGGATAACACCGTCCCCTGGCGCGCAGTTCAGCGCAATGGCCACCGGCTCGCTGCACGGACGCAACACCGCCAGCAGCAGTTCACTGGTGGGATGGCTGCCCTGGTCGAGTAAATTCTGGCTAAAATGCGCGCGGGCATGCAGCGGATAGTCATAGGGCCGCATCAATACCAGAATGCCAATACCCTGCCGGCGCTGAAGCCAACCGCGATCGACCAGTTGATCCACCGCGCGCCGCAGAGTATGGCGATTAACCTGATAACGCTGTGCCAACTGCTGTTCGGATGGCAGGTAATCACCGCTGCGATACTGTGTACGCAGTTCGCCCTCCAGCAAGGCGGCAATTTCCTGATAACGGGTGGGATAAGTGGTCGGATGTCTAGATAAGTTAATCATAAGCATGATAGCCCCGCTATGAAATTGGCTCTTATCATGGGTGGACCAGATGACAATTCGGTTAACGCGGGATGACGTAACGATGAACTCTATTCGGCAGGCTTTTTCGCGCCGCACATTGATATAAAAAGCGTCATCGGAGCATCATATAAGGATCATTTCGCTGTCATAAATAACCCTCCTAATATACCCGTCATCCTTCACGATGCAGGTACGTTGGTTTCCCGCAACGTGAATTATTTAGGGTAGATGAACCAGGGGCAATAAAATGGCACAGGCAATATTAAAACTGGCGCAACCCCATTATTACCCACCGCGCCCTGAACTTAAAAAACAGGTATTGGCGGTGAAAGGGTTAAATAAGCAATTCAAGGCACAACAGAATGTCCTGTCGGATATTAATTTTGATCTTTATGCCGGCGAGATGGTCGCGGTAATCGGCCGCTCCGGCGCCGGTAAGTCCACTTTATTACACATGCTCAACGGTACTATCCCGGCAACCCGCGGTGAGATGCTGCATTTCCAGACGGATGGTTCCACGCTGGATATCGCCAGGCTGACCGCGCGGCAAATGCGGCGGTGGCGGGCGCAGTGCGGCATGATATTCCAGGATTTTTGCCTGGTGCCGCGCCTGGACGTGATTACCAATGTGCTATTGGGTCGCCTGAGCCACACGCCCACCTGGAAATCATTGTTTAAAATCTTCGACGACGGGGATCGCGCCAAAGCCGTCGAGCTATTGCAGTGGCTAAATATGCTGCCTCACGCCCTACAGCGCGCGGAAAATCTCTCCGGAGGCCAGATGCAGCGGGTGGCCATTTGTCGCGCCATGATGCAAAACCCGACCATTATGCTGGCCGATGAACCGGTGGCGTCCCTTGACCCGAAAAATACCCGGCGAATTATGGATGCGCTGCAAAAAGTTGCGCAAAGTAATATTGCCGTGGTCGTCAATCTGCATTCGGTGGAGTTGGTAAAAGAATACTGTACACGGGTAATAGGTATTTCCCAGGGACAGATTATTTTTGATGGCGCCCCCGAACGACTTAACGACCAGGTGCTGCAGTCTTTATACGGCGAGGAAGCTGCTCAGGTTCATTAACGGCCGCTGCCCCCTCGTTTTTTTATGGAATGACCCATTCTATACCTAATAGCTTTCGGGCTGCGGGCGCAGCGTAGACCACGCATCTGCAACGTGAAGGATGTCGGGAATATTTATTTTAAACCAAGGCGATATATATGAAACCGACACTGTCAATAATTACCCTGCTGGCCGGCGCGATAATCAGCGTTGCCAGCCATGCCGCCGAGGCCCCAAAAGAATTGAATTTGGGTATCCTCGGAGGGCAGAACGCCACTCAGCAAATCGGCGATAATCAATGTGTAAAACAGTTTATGGATAAAAAACTGAACGTTGATACCCAATTACGTAATTCATCCGATTACTCCGGCGTTATTCAAGGGATCCTCGGAGAGAAGGTGGATCTGGTGTTGAGTATGTCACCCTCGTCTTTCGCATCAGTCTATCTTAATAATCCGAACGCCGTGGATTTGGCCGGCATTGTGGTGGACGACAATGACCAGTCGCGTGGCTATCACTCGGTGGTGGTGGTAAAAGCCGATAGCCCCTATCAGAAATTGGAGGACTTAAAGGGTAAATCCTTTGCGTTCGCCGATCCCGACTCGACTTCCGGTTATCTGATACCCGACCATGTATTTAAAAAGCAGTTTGGCGGCAATATTGATGACAAATATAAAAATTTCTTCTCCAGCATTACGTTTTCCGGCGGTCATGAGCAGGATATTCTCGGCGTGCTAAACGGCCAGTTCGAAGGCGCGGTCACCTGGTCCTCGTTAACCGGAGACTATAATAGCGGCTACAATACCGGCGCTTTTGGCCGACTGATTCGCGCCGATCATCCTGATTTAATGAAACAGATCCGGATTATCTGGCAATCGCCGGTTATCCCTAACGGCCCGATTTTAGTCCGTCACTCCCTGCCGCCGGAGTTCAAGGCCAAGCTGATGGACGCGATAAAACAACTGGATAAAGAAGACCATCAATGCTTTATCAAAGCGGTGGGCGGTAAGCAGCATATTGCGCCCACATCCTTGGCCGAGTTCCAGGATATTATCGACTTAAAACGTGAATTGACCCAGGTCAAACGCTAATCGCTCCTAATGGCTATTCACCCACGCCGGCCCGCAATGTGGCCGGCGTTCCCACGGTGGCTTATTGTGAATAACGACTTTACCCGCTATTACCTTGATATCCGCCGCAAACAAAAACGCGACACCCTGTTCTGGTCGCTGACGCTGGTGGCGCTTTATCTGGGTGCCGGCACCTTAGCCGAATTTAATCTTTATGAGGTATGGGTCGCTATCCCGCATTTTTTTGATTACCTAACCCAAATTGTTCCGGTGCTGCACTGGCATGTCTTATTCGATGACGTTCATACCAAAGGTTCGCTGCATTATTGGGGTTATCGTCTGCCTATCCAGCTGCCCCTGATTTGGGATACCGTACAATTAGCTCTCGCCTCCACGATAATCTCGGTACTGATCGCCAGCCTATTGGCCTTTCCGGCGGCGGCCAATACCCACACCCCCGCGCTCCTGCGTCTGATCATCCGCACCATGGTGGCGTTTTTGCGCACCATGCCGGAATTGGCATGGGCGGTAATGTTTGTGATGGCCTTTGGCATAGGGACCTTTCCCGGCTTCCTGACGCTGGCGCTCCATACCATCGGCAGCCTCACCAAAATGTTTTATGAAGCCTTGGAAAGCGCCTCTAACCAGCCGGTACGCGGACTTAGCGCCTGCGGCGCCGGCACGCTGCAATCCATGCGTTTTGGCCTGTGGCCCCAGGTGAAACCGATTTTTCTCTCTTATAGCTTTATGCGCCTGGAGATCAATTTTCGGCTGTCGACCATTCTGGGCCTGGTCGGCGCCGGCGGCATCGGCCAGGAATTGATGACCAATATCAAGCTCGATCAGTACGACCAGGTCAGCATGACGTTGCTGCAGATTATTCTGGTGGTGGCCTTGCTCGACGCGCTATCGGGCAAATTACGCAAATGGGTAGTCGAGGGGAAAAACTGATGTTGACCCATCCATTGTCGCCGCAGGCGATAGACGAAATCAGACGGCGGCATCGCGATATTTTTGCCGGGCAACGCCGTTACCTTAGGCGTATTGGATTAATTACTGCGGTTATCATGCTGTATTATATCTATTTTTTCCTGCAGTACGGCCTGCCCTGGCCCCGATTGGTCAGTGGTAGCCAGCAGATCGGCCACTATTTCCTGCGCATGCTAATCTGGCATGACCTGGCTGCCTGGCCCTTCGGCTATTATCTATGGCAAATATTCATTACCATCGCCATTGTGCTGGTTGGCACCGTCACGGCGTCGTTTATCGCCTTGCCCCTGTCTTTTTTGGCGGCGCGCAACGTCATGGCGGCACCGCCGCTGCGCCCGATTGCCGCGCTGTTTCGCCACCTGTTCGATATCCTGCGCGGTATCGACATGGCTATTTGGGGGATGGTATTTGTCCGGGCAATGGGAATGGGGCCGCTGGCCGGCGTAATGGCCATTATTTTTCAGGACGTGGGGCTACTGGGCAAACTGTATGCCGAAGGACACGAAGCGGTGGAAAAGTCCCCCGGCCGCGGGCTTACCGCGGTAGGAGCCAATAATATCCAAAAGCACCGCTACGGTATTTTTACCCAGTCATTTCCTGCCTTTCTGGCGCTCAGCCTGTACCAGATAGAATCCAATACCCGGTCCGCCGCCGTCCTGGGCTTTGTCGGCGCGGGTGGGGTCGGGTTGGTCTATGCCGAAAATATGCGTTTATGGAACTGGGACGTGGTGATGTTTATTACGCTTATCATGGTGGTGATCGTCATGATCATGGATAAGATCTCGGCGATACTGCGCAATAAATATATTATCGGCGACGAGGTTCCGTTATATCGGCCCTGACGGGCCGATATATTCGTGGTAGCAGCGTTATACATAAGGAGATGATGGGCAAGATCGTAACGACGCCGTAAATCCGTCCATGTCCATAAAGGCTCGTGCGCGCCATCCCTGGCGCGGCGGGCAAGATTGTCGATGGCGTCTAAAAGGTGGTCCAGCCCTCATCTGAACCGGCGGCCGCTTTAGCCGGCCTGGGGGCGGGGGCGGAAGGTTTGCCCGCCGAGCCCGGCTTGGTGGCCGCCGTCGCTCGTGCATTCTCATCGGCGGATAAGCGGAAGTTGGCGATCATCTCTTCCAGCAACGCCGATTGACCTTCCAGAGTATTGGCCGCGACGGATGATTCGGTAACCAATACGGCGTTCTGCTGCGTGGTAATATCCAGCTCGCTCACCGCGCGGGCTATCTGTTCAATGCCTTTACTTTGTTCTTCCGAAGCTGATGAGATCTCACCCATGATATCGTTCACCCGCGATACCGAGGTCACGATTTGTTCCATAGAGCCGCCGGCTTCCGCAACGAGATCGGTTACCACCTTAATGCGTGAAACCGTATCGGCAATCAGGGTTTCAATTTCCTTGGCCGCCTGCGAGCTGCGCTGGGATAAATTGCGCACTTCACCGGCCACGACCGCAAAACCGCGCCCCTGCTCTCCTGCTCTGGCCGCTTCCACCGCGGCATTCAAGGCTAAGATATTGGTCTGGAAAGCAATGCCATTGATAACCGTGGTAATGGCGGAAATTTTCCGCGAGCTTAAGGATATTTCATCCATGGTTTTGACCACATTTTTTACCACTTCCCCTCCCCGATGGGCATTCAGGGACGCTTCCTGGGCAATTTGGCTGGCATGACGGGCGTTGCTGGCATTGTTTTTCACCGTGGACGTCAGCTCTTCCATGCTGGCGGCGGTCTCCACCACGGCGGAGGACTGCTGCTCGGTCCGCGACGAGAGATCGTTATTGCCGGTGGCGATTTTGGCCGCGGATGACGCGACGGTGGCAACACAGTCACGCACATCGGAGATCATGCGGCGCAGTTTTTCATTCATCCGTCCCATGGCGGCGGTGAGCTGCCCCAGTTCATCATTACGGTCGGCAATAATGGTGGCGCTCAGATCGCCGCTGGCGATACGTTCGGCCAGCGACAGATTTTGCATAACAGGTACCGTGATCAGCCGGGTGATATACCATGCCACCAAGAGGCCCAGTATGATCGCGATCAGACCGATAATAATGGTGATCTGGGCCGATCCGAAGGCGAGCTCGTCATTTTTTTCTTTGACGATATCGAGAATCACCTTAACCGCGGCGCTACTCTTATCACCGGCGGCTTTGACCCCCGCCTCAGCATTGCCCAGTTGGCTAGCATTGGCATAATAGGCCTCGCTAAGATCGTTAAACTGGACAAAGCTGCCCCACAGTTTATCCACCGCGCCAGCCTGTGCCGGGGTTAACCCCGGCAGTAGATCATGATAACTGGTTTGCGCATTGGTAAAAGTGGTTTGCAACTGTTTCAACGCATCATCATTATTGAGCAGACGCAGGTTATAGGCCTGGATCTTTAGCTCCGGAAATAATGACATCAATTCGTTGGTTTTACGTTGAAAATCATAGTCGAATGGCAGGCTGCGCAGCTGATTCTTGAAATCATCGATCGTGTTCTGGCGATAAAGACTGTCTAACTGTGATTTGAGCGCGGTGCCCTTTTGGGCATAAACGCCCATTTGGTCCAGGGATTTATGAAAATCAGTCAAATAACGCTCAATACCGTTAATAGCATTCAGTGAACTGCCGTCCCAGTCTAATTGTTTAGCCTGCTCGGTAAGCATCGCGGCATGTTCAATAAAACCCGCCATGGTTTTCCTGACGCTATCGTCCATACTATAGAGATATTTTACCCGATTGACTTTAACCTGAAATACATCAATATTAATATTGTAGACTAAACTGGTTTTTTGATAAATATCCCGGATTTGCTTAAATCGCTGCACACTCAGCGCTGTGGCAATAACCACCAACAGCAAAACGATACCGAAGCCGAAATAAAGCTTATGGGAGACTTTCAAACTCTTTATTTTATTCATTAACACTGGCACCTTGGCTTTTTTCCGTAAAATCACGCATGTAAATGGCGTGTGCAGCGAAACTTTATTTCACTTCATCATTATCGGCAAAGAGTGAAGGTTCTTTAGGTGCCAGCGTCAAACAAAAAGAGCAAAACATCCTTTCTTAATATTTTACCATTTCTATCCAGTTTGGATTATGTCCCACTGGATATTGTCCGACCGATTTAAGTGTGCCGGAATGCCGATCGATGCGATAAACGCTCATCTGCGGCGATAATTGGCCCACGGCCAATAAATACTGGCCCGAGGGATCAATATTAAATCCGCGCGGTTGCTTTTCGGTGGGCCAGGTGCCGATACGTGTCAGCAGACCGGAGTGTTTATCCACCCGAAAGGCCGCCAAGGTACTGGACGTGCGCTCGGAGGCAAACAGGAAACGTCCGTCCGGCGTAAGGTGCAGATCCGCGCCCCAGGGTTTATCACCGCTAAAATCGGGTGGCAGGATCGATACGCTTTGGCGTGGTTTGACCTTGTCAGAGGTAGAGTCGAAGGACAGCACATGTAACTTGCCATCCAGTTCATCGATCAGATAGGTGAAACGGTGGTCGGGGGAAAAAACAAAATGCCGCGGGCCCGATTTTGCCGGCAGCGCATAGGCAGGCGCGGGATCCTGCTGCAACTGGCCGCTGTTCGCATCCAGCTTGAGACGCAGCCAGGCGTCGGCGCCCAAAACCGAAGCGAACACATAACGATTATCCGGCGCGCTCCTGATGGCATGCGCCATGGGCCCGGTCTTGATCACCTGCCGCACCTCGCCGACCACCCCATGGGCATCAATGTCATTCACCGCCAGCATATTGCCGCCATAGGATGCCGAGAACAGGTAGCGGCCGGTATTGTCGGTAGAGATATACGCCATGCTTTCCGCTAGGGGGGAGGCGTGGCGCAGCGTCAGACGTCCATCGGCGGGATTAATGGCTAGCGTAAGCACCTGGTAGGGCTTCGAGCGCAGCGCGGCATACAGGGTATGGCGATCGGGAGACAACGCCATCGGCATAACGGTTCCGCCTACCGTCAGGGTCTGCACCGGTGCTAACGCACCGCTGGTTTCGTCGAGTCGGAACACTGAAATATCGGCACTATCGGCATTCGCCACATACGCATAGGTAGACGCCTGGGCTACACAGGCGAAGGACGATAGAATAAACAGGCTGATGCGGGCACCATAGATCGATTTTGTTTTCATTATTGTGATAATTCATTATGTTATGGATCGATTCCAAAGTATAGGTTCCCGTCCCGGCCGCCACAGCGGTCAAACGCCCAAAAGGATATGGCAAGGAAAAAATATTTTCTGGCATCTGAATAGCGCGCTGAGAAGTCCTTCACAAAACCAACGCGGTGAAGCGGTATTCCGCCGCCAACCCGCAACGGCGCTCAAATAGCATGGCGAGACGCCGCCTAGCGCGGTTTACGACGGAGCAGATAGCGGATGGCGCGCGGCACTAGCCAGATCAACAGCAATAATCCCACCAACAACAAGCCATATTTCAGATGATGGTCAACTTTGTGTAGCCATGGCTCGATAACCCGTCCCCCCCAATACCCCAGCGTGACGAAAATAAAGGCCCACAGCACCGCTCCCAGAAAATTAAGCGGCACAAACCGGGCGGGAGCTAGCCGGCTGGCGCCGATCATCAGCGGACCTATTAGACGAAAACCATACATAAAGCGCACGCCAAGCACAAACCAGAGCGGATAGCGCAATATGAGCCGGTTTGCCCGTTCGATATTGGGCTGGGCGCGTTTAAAACGGCGTAATACGCGGTGGCCATAGCGGCGGCCAATAAAATAGAGCGTTAAATCGCCTACCAGCCCGCCCAGCGCGGCGATAAACACCACCATGCCATAACGCAACAGGCCATCATGGGCCGCCAGGCCGGCAAGCAAGGTCACCGTTTCCCCTTCCGCCAGGCAGCCGATAAACAGCGCCCAGTAGCCGTATTGTGCAATAAAATGATTAATATCCAAGAGTGCGAACGTCCCGTTACGTGTTTAACAAAAAATCCATAGCCTCTTTAAAGCATAGACTTTCTCGCCATGGCGGGTGCACCCATTTAGCGCTACTATCATCCATAGACTCTTCCCCGGCAATGGCTCGTAAGCGCCTTGAACCATGGCGGGACAGGGCCTTGTTACCTTAACCCTTTACACTGTAGGCTTTGTATGGCATTTATCCCTAAAAATTACGCCCGGCTTGAGACCGGATATCGTGAAAAAGCGCTCAAACTGTTTCCTTGGGTTTGCGGGCGCTGTTCGCGTGAATTTGTGTACTCTAATTTGCGTGAGCTCACGGTGCACCATATCGATCACGATCATAGCAATAATCCGGAAGACGGCAGTAATTGGGAAATGCTTTGTCTGTATTGCCATGACAATGAGCATTCGAAGTATACCGATGCGGATTTGTATGGTTCGACGGTCGTGGCCGGCGAGGATGCACAAAAGGAGATGGGTGTCGCGACCCATAACCCTTTTGCCAACCTGAAGTCGCTGATGAAAAAATAGCGTTATACCCGCCAGACTTAGGGCCGCAGGTGCGTTGGCCGCGCTTTCCCGCAACTCGAATGATCCAGGGTATCTATTGGGCGGCTGATTGGTTCGCTAACCGGTTGTGCCGGTTACTTATCCTCGAACCAATCGCGGTTTTGTTCGGCTATCGGTGTGATGGTATAGAGCAGTTCCTGGAGATGCTCGCGCATTGTCCGTTCCGCGGCGTTGGCGTCGTGGGCTTTAACGCTGTTGAAGATAGCGACATGCTGGGTAATGAGCCGCTGGGGTGGCGACACCTGTTCCAGGCTGAGAAATCGCACCCGATCCATGGTGGCCTTGATGGATTCGATGACCGCCCAGGATAACGAGCAATCGGCTATATCGGCCAGCAAACGGTGAAAATCATCATCGAGGCAGAAGAATTCGTGCATCTGCCGGTTGCGCGCCGCCAGTTCCTGGCGACGTAAATTTTGTTCAAGCAGCAGGATCTGCTGCGGAGCAATGGCGTCGGCGGCGCGACGCACGGTGGCGCACTCTATGGCCTGGCGAATAAATCGTGCTTGCGCCACCTGCCGTGCCGAGATTCTCAGTACAAAGGTGCCGCGCTGCGGCAATACCTGCACCAGGCCCACCTCGGCTAATTTGATAAAGGCTTCGCGCACCGGCTGGCGAGATACCGCAAAACGCGCGGCAATCTCTTTTTCAGATAATAATTTCCCCGGCGATATACGGCATTCGACAATATCCTTGCGCAATAACCGATAAATCTGCTGATTAATCGGCTCGGTATTATTGAATTCAAACAATGTATCCATGTCGATATTTTCAGCTCTAAGCAATAAATCGGATTAACGGTAAGCATCCACAACCCGCCACGGTAACGCCGGTTGCCATTCCACTCTCCGTACCCCGGAAGCCGCGCGCGAAGCGCGACTTTCGGGGCGCGGATCAAGCCAACTTTGGCGCTGTCACGTGGCTCTCTGGTCCATCAACCCACACCTTTTCATAGCGATAGCCGGTTAAATCCTCTACTACCGCCCGCGTAGCCGCATCGACGCCAAGCTTGTCGTCGGTCTGTTTTAACCGCTCGATTTCCCGGACCAAAATGGTATGGGTTTTCTTGTTAAGCCTAAAGGTTAAAGCCACCAGCAGCGCCAATAATAATAACAGGCCGGTGCCGGCAAACAGCGTAATTGCAATGGTGGTGATAGCCGCTGGTGACTGTACCGCACGGCCAGTGATAAAACCGCCCTCCTGCAATACCACGCCGACAAAAAAGGTTGCGATGGCCACCGTTGTTTTGCGGGAAAAGGTCATTACCGCGGCAAACAGCCCTTCCCGGCGTTTCTTGGTAATCATTTCATCAATATCGGGAATGAAGGGAAAGACATTCCACGGGGTGAATTCCAGGACACATCGCCCAACCTGGTAAATGATGGCTATGATAAACAGCAAGGTAATTTTGGATGCCGGATTAAGCAAATAGACGCTGAGCAGCGCCGCCAGGCAAATCAGCATCGTGGTGTACGCAAAAACATATAACCGCGCCGGGCCGAATTTTATCATCGCCAGGCCGGCCAATAGCGTGACCGGCAAGCCGATAATGCTTAATGACAATAGACTCCCGGCAACCGATGCGGGCAGGCTCAGACAATAGACGCAAAAGAACACGAACACCGTGTTATAGATATCTTTGGCGGTAAACGACAACAAATAGATGGCCAAATGCTTTCTGAACGCCCTGATTTTCAAGGTCGAACCATACTCGAGCCAAAGATTGCCGAAGCGCCTTAGCTGCTGTCGCCAGGTACGGGACTCGGTGCGCGCCGACGCTTCCAGTTCCGCCACCATGGCCGGGGTTAGCTCGCGTTCCCACGTCACCTGATAGGAGACGAGCACACATATCGCGAAGAGCACGGCAAAAAACAATCCGGTGATCAGATAGGCGACCGGATTATGTTCGCCAAAATGGCCGATCAACAGTCCGGGGATAAACGTGGCTAAAAAGGTCCCCGATGCCGAGAGGAACATACGGCAGGTCGAGAGTTTGGTGCGCTGGTTAAAATCTTTGGTCATCTCCGAGGGCAAGGTTTCCCAAGGGATCAACACCATGGCGGCGACCACTTCGAATAACAGATATACGGATAAATAAAACCAGTAATTCATGCCGGTTACCCATAATAAGGCGTATACCAGCATCAAGGGCGAACCAATTAACAGAAAGAACCGGCGTCGGCCGAATCTTTTACCTAACCTATTTTTATAAAAATGATCGGTGAAGCTTCCCATAAATAAGCTGACGATAGCATCAACGATACGGGCTATTGCCACGATGGACGCGGCCTGAATCGGTGAAAGGCCAACAAAGGTGGTATAAAAAAAGAGTAACCAGGCGCCAATAACGGTAAATGCGCCGCCACCCATAATATCTGTTAAACCATAACCTATCCCAATGGGTATTGTGACTTTTTTTGTCATAGGTAAAGCCTCTAATTTACGGTTGCCCGCAGTCGGTACAGAGTTCTGCACATGGCGAATAAAATTAATATCTGGATTTGATATTAACTTTTACCTTTACTATTATTATTTTCAGTCAACATATTTATGACTATATCCAGACGCAGGATAAAATAATGCCTTGGTCACGTAAATAAATATAGCCTGGTGGAATTTACCAATAATAAGATGGCCCGGAGGCCATCTTTGGATAACCGTGAGCCTTTAAGCGAGATCCTTAATAACCTGGCTCACCGCCTCCTTGGCACCCTGGTTTTGTAGCAACGCATAGGCGTCGGCCACGCGGCTGACGAACAGCGGATTAGCCGGCAGATCCTTGCCGAACACATGGTGTAAGGTTAGCAACGCCTCGACGCGGGCATGCCCCTCGGCAGAATTGCGCACCAATTCCGCCAGCTGCGTGGCCAGAGGATCGCTGATATCAATCTTTTCGCCGTTATCGTCCACGCCCCCCACGTAACGCATCCAGCCGGCGACGCCCAGCGCCAACAAGGGGAACGCCGTGCCGCGCGCCAGATGTACTCGAATCGAATCCAGCATGCGCTGCGGTAATTTTAAGGTCCCGTCCATAGCGATTTGCCAGGTGCGATGTTTCAGACCCGTATTGCGATAGCGCGCCAGCAGGGATTGTGCATAAGCGGTAAGATCTACCCCGGTGGTATGCAAGGTCGGCGCCTGCTCGCCAATCATTAGTTGCCGGGCGGCCCGGACGTAATTGTCGTCCAGCATGCACTGATCGATATACTGATATCCCGCCAGATAGCCCAGATAGGCCAGGAAAGAGTGGCTGCCGTTGAGCATGCGCAGCTTCATCTCCTCATAGGGCAAGACATCGGCCACCAGTTCGGCGCCCACTTTTTCCCAGGCTGGACGACCCGCAACAAAATTATCCTCAATAACCCATTGCCGGAACGGCTCACATGCGATACCCGCCGGATCCGCCATACCGCCCAGCACGCCGCTGATTTTTTCCAGACTGGCCGGCGTCATCGCCGGCACAATGCGATCGACCATGGTGGAAGGGAAGCTAACGTGGTGTTCGATCCAATCCGCCAGCGCGGGATCGCGATTTTTGGCCAAGGCGAGCACCACATTATGGGCGACATGGCCGTTTTCCGGGATGTTGTCGCAGGACATGACCGAAAATGCCGGCAAGCCCTTTTCGCGACGGATGCGTAAGGCTTCAATAATCACACCCGGGGCGGACTGCGGCTGGTGTGGGTAGGCCAGATCGTGTTCGATCAGCGGGTTATGGGTATCGATGGAGGCCGTGGACGGCACATAGCAATAGCCCTTTTCAGTAACCGTCAGGGAAACGATGGCCACATCCGGTTGGGTCATGGCCGCGATCACGGCATCAATGCCATCGGTCACGCCATGCAGCGCCTGGCGGACCACGCCGACCACCCGCCCACTCCAGTTATCCGCATTCATTTCACATACGGAATAGAGCAAATCCTGCTGTTTTAATGCGGCAATCTGCTGCTCGCCGCCGATCAGATTCACCTCGCAATAGCCCCAGTCGCTGCCGTGCGCACCTGCCAGCTCATCGGCGTAAACCGCCTGGTGAGCCCGGTGGAACGCCCCGAAACCAAGGTGAACAATGCGGATCTTTAGCCGATCGCGCGCATACGTCGGCGTGGCCACGCGACCGGATAATGCTGATAAAGTTTGCGTTGAGAGTTGCACGTTAAACGTCCTGCCTGTGTCAAGTTATTACCCATTCCACATCGTGCCGTCTGCAAGACGAGCGACCGGAAGATAAGCGGGTTGATAGGGATGATACGATGGTGACTACCATACAAGTAATATTAGTTCATTTTATTGCGCGTTATCACACTTCATTTCAACGGCAGGGAAAATAGGGTCTGGCAAGGAAAGCGGGATCGTCTCCTGCGGCAGCGGGCGATCGGCATGATACGCAAAAGAAAAAGGTCGTGAGCGGCGTCTTGATTGGCGCCGCTCACGACCTTCTGGTAAAGGACATCCTTAGCGGATACTGACGATATCGGTCGCGCAGTGTAAATAGCCGCTGAGCGCCTGATTCCAGAGTTTTGGCTGTTCCGCCGCCCCCGTTTCACTACTGCCGCCGCCAACGGACATTAAATAGACCGGCGCGTAAACCGGCTTGCCGATCGCCTGTACCTGGCGGCAAACGCCGGCCAGCTGCTGTTTGTCACTCAGCTTGGCGTTCAAGGCTTGCCAAAATGTCTGCCGCTGCTGCGGGGTAAGCATGCCGAGCGCCTCGCCCAGCATGCTGGAGTGCGCCTCCCGGGCCTGATCGCTATTTAAACGCAGTGCGTCAAAATAGGAATAGCTGCCCGCCACCGCGTACAGCAGTATCCCGTCGCTGACATTATTCGCCTTAACACAGCTGACCATGCCCTGGTATAACGCCGGCGGCGTCAAGGTATTATTAATAGACGCGGCGCCCAGGCAGCCGGGGCTGGCCACCTGCGCCAGGAACGTGGGGCCCGCGGCCTTTTTGTTTAAACCAGAACCCGGCGATTGCGCGCAGCCGGTGAGGATGAGGGACAAGACGAACATAATCAGCGGTGCTGTTTTCATAATCACCTCTTTTAATCGTAGCTATCAGACCTGATTGCCTCTTCAAAAGCGTCTTGCTGGCGTGCTGCCAACGCAAACATGTCCACAATGGCCTTTTTATTGAGCATTTCCCTGATAAGGGCGGCATCCGCGGCTGAGGTATCAATCTCACCATTTTGTACAACTATCAACGGTAAAGCCTCTCCTTGCGCGTTGTTATTTTTAGCATTCGTCAATACGGACGGCATTTTCGCGTCGTTACCGGTTCGAGTGGCGCCGCCGGGCAGCGCGCCGTTGCCCGTTGACAGGTCTTTTATGCGCTGATCCAATGAAATTAGCGGTGAATGCGGCCCGGCGTTCAAACCTTCTCGGGTTTTAAGGCAGGAAACTGGCGTGGTCATGAAAGTTCCTCGATATTGTCTGGTTGCACATCAATAAAACGTTGCGAAAAAAGGTCATACAGCCGTTTTTGCGCGGCGTCGGTCAGCAGCCGACAGCGGTCGGGCAACGAATCGATGGACGTCAGGCGCAATGTCGCGTTGTTGACGAACGCTTCGGCATCGAATTCCGCCAAGCGATCGCCATACTTCATGACCACCCGATTCTCGGTGTGATATTCGATACGGCTTTTGCCCAGCCACGCCGCCTGTAATTTCTGTTTCATTTGCGCATGGGACCCCCGCGCCGCGGCGGGCAGCGATAAGATCAGCGTCTGCGCGGCGCATGGTTCCGGCAAGGTACCCAGCCATTCATCCAGTAATTCGAGCAACAAGTCCGGATGAGCCATCGCGTTGGATAACAAACGGCGGGCATGTTGGCTAATCTGCTGCTGTAGTTCGACGCTCAGGCGCTGCGCCTGCGTTAAATAGTCAGCCACGGCGGCGGCGGCGTTCACCATCCCCTCCTGATAACCTTCTTGGTAGGCCTGCCGGCGGATCTCATCCGCCCGCGCCTGCGCCGTTTTGACCAGTCGGGTCGCCTGTCGTTGCGCATCATTCACCAGGTCGATCGACTGCCGTTGACGTATCAGCTGTTTACGCTTGATTAATACTCCGCCAAAAGTCGGCGGCATTTGGTATAGCGGGATTTCTATTGGCATATTGTAAGGCCAGCTTGATAAGCAGTGGGCTGTCGGAGAACGTGGCGGAGGCCACGTTCTCCCGGTCCAAAGCAGGTGGAAACAACAGGGCAATACGCTGTGACAGCGCGATAGGTAACGGCTCACCGCCGGACAGCAGTTCGTTTTTGCCCCAGGATAATAATGTGCCCAGCGACAGATTCACCAGGCAGGAGCCGGCCGCCGACTCGACGATCGCCAGCTCGGCGAAGGCCCTGACCCAGGCGGGCAACAGCCGTATCCGGCCCTGCCTGGCCAATAAGGCCCGGTGCCGCTGGCAGGCAATCAGGAGCGCAACCTGGGGTAAACCATGCCATTGGCCAACGCATTGCCGAGCCAGCCAGCTTGGCGTCGACAACGGCATCTCAACCGACCACCCCTGCGACGCAATGATCATATCGTTGATAATCGAGCGCTGCCTCGCGCCTCTCAGCCCCGGAGCCACCGCCAATCGCCGCGGATGCATCCAGGACAGCGGATCGTATAAAATGGCCTCAAACGGCTGGGTTATCGGCATCGGCATTCGCTCGTTCAGAAAGGGCGGCTTTCGTCTTGCGCCAGTACCACACGCCGCCCGTTAGCGCGAACAGCAGCACCATGCCGCCGCCCAGCGATATCATCCCATGGTGCCGACCGGCGTCGCGCCGCTGGTTATCCACCGGACCACGCTGCTGAAGCGGCGACGGTTTGGACAACACCACGGAAATATTCTCGTACTCCACCTGAGTAAAACTGTTCTTCAAAAAGCGTTTGATATCGCTGATCATCAGGGTAGGGTCGGCATCGCTTTGATAATTGACCAGCGTCGAGAGATGAACCGGTTTCGACGACCGCCCACCCTCGGCGCCGTCAATGTCATAGCTGACATGTACCCGCGCGGACAACACGCCTTCCAGCGTTTGCAGCGATTGTTCAAGGCGCTGTTCAATGGCCGAATACAGTCGGGCTTTTTCCGCGCGCGGCGAAGAGACCAATGAATCACTGGGAAAAAGCTGCGATATCTCCATACGGGGTTGCGAAGGCAGCGCATGGATCTTCATCAGATCCACCGCCGCGGGAATATCGACCGGCCGCACGTTAATGCTATAGCCGGTCTTGCCTTTATCAATCTTATTAGCCTGGATATTATTGCGTTGAAGAGTCGCAATAACCTCGTTGGCCTGCTGTTGATCCAGGCCTTTTAATAACGACTCCTCTTTACAGGCAGTTAATCCCAGAATCAATAATGACGATATCAATAATGATTTAATATTTGTCATGAGCGTAACAATGTTTCAACCGTACTGATTAACTTACGCGTCGCCGTGCTGAAAAAGCCTAAATAGTTGCTCAGCTTTGCCTGCAAGGCCTGTATTTTTGCCAACCCAGGCGGCGTAAAATCCTCTTGCGCCACCGCCTGCATGAATTCATTGCGCGCTTGTCCTGTCATTGCGACGGGTTTCATCAACTGTTGGGAGGCAATATCCTCTATTGGCCGCACCGAAACCTCTTGAATTGATGTCGCCCTTGGGTCGTTAGCAACTTCTCTAATATTCATCATTCAACTCAATAGACATTATTTCATATTAGAGTTAACCGACATAACGGTATCCGACTCTTTCTTGGTGATCCCGGTCACCGTGGTCACCAGCGCGCTGGCGGTTTGCTGTAAAGCCTGGAAACGCGCCAGATGGGTCGGATTGGTCAGATCAATTTTATCATCCATCAATTGGCTCATAAATGAGCTATGGGCTTCAGTCATGGGGTTTTCAAAATGGTTGAAAATCTTCATTAGATTCATTTCATTCAGATTCATAATATTCTCCTAGAGTCAAATAATTACATTTATGGAAAGTACCAGTGGCCCGTGGTCATTTTTACATAGCCGTGCGGACCAAACATGTGAGATTTCCCTTTCAAAAAATCGTCCATCATTTCTACCGCGAACTGCACATATTGCCCGTTCCATCGCTGTTGATACTCTTCGATAAACAGACGAATACGTTGCAGCTCACCGTCATTCAAGGCGCCGGAAATAACAAAGGTCACATTGCCCGGGTTATCCAGTCGGGTATAGGCCAAGGCGAGCTTTTTCATCCCCGCTTCGGCCTCGCCGGCTACCGCGTCATCATCGATCTCCGATAAATCTATGTTAGGGGCATAAGGAATTTGCTCCATCAACTGCGCATGCAGCGCCGCGTGATCCTGTTCGCCCAATGGCGCGCGCTGCCGGCTTAACCGTATCGTCGGACTAGACGACGGGTCAACGTTGAGCTGATGCACCAATAACGACGGATGCCGGCTCGCCAACCAGCGGCGAATACGATCGGACTCCTCATTCAGGCTCAGTACCCTGACCTGCTGCTGCGCGTTGGCCCGCACCAGCGACTGGCGCGCCCAGGTGACGTCCCGCTCATTAGCCGACAATACGTACATTATTCCGTCACGTCCGTGCAAAATCCGGTATTTACCGGGGTCGTCCCCCAATTGGCTGGACAACGAGACGACCTCGCGCTGCTGATTATCCCTTTGGCCAAGGTAAACGACCGCCGCCAGGGTGGCGAACCCCAATCCGGCCAACGCCAGCAATGACCAGCGCCGCCAATTTATCCCCTGGCGCTCGGCCGGACCGGCGGCCAACCCGGGCTGATAGGCGAGAATATCATCGGACCAGGATTCATCGGCACGCTTGACCGCCAGGGTCACCGCGCCTATCGACACGGCCACATTGCTGGTCAGAACCTGCTCGCGAACCGACGACTCGCCGAGTTCCCGTATCAGTACGTCTCCGTGGCCGGTGGGCTGGTTAATCAGTTCAAAATTGACGCCCGCGTCCTCAACCGGAATAAATATGGAATTTTCCGGGAACGAAAGCGGGTCCTTATCGGCATCCGAATCATCATCGCACGCAGCGACAAATAACGTCTTGCCTAAGCCGATATGGTATTCGCACCCTTTTAATTTTCCATTTAACAGCCGAACGATAACGAGGTCGTGATTGACCGTATCGATATCAAGGGACTGGTCTTGTTCTTTTTGCATAATGAATTTTAATAGCACTCATCGTAGTCAGTATGGGTATAGCATAAATCACCCGCCTAAACACTTCATGATGAAATTCTGATAAATTATCCATCCAAATAAAATTAATAAAAAACCAAATATAATATAATCAATAAATAATGAAGGTATATTTCAATTCACAACCGGTCCACCCATGACAAGCCGATTGCAGCCGCAACCGGCCGAGATAAGGCATCATTTAATAAACGAGAGCGAGCGGATTGGCGATCCTTTTTACCATATTTTAGATGAATTGCAATAGCGTCGATAGCCAGGGAGCGTCCATTCCGTCGAATCGCCGGCGCAATCGCCCCTGGCACCGACGCGTATAAGGATGTGCCGGGCGGATCTTAACAAGCCGGCACTCCGGCGGAGGTTAATTTGCCGCTTACGATCGTGCCCAAATCCGCCACGGTGCGCATTGCCAGCATCTCCTCCTCGGTCAACGTAATACCGAAGGTTTCCGCTACGCCAATTTCAATTTCCACCAGATCCAACGAGTCGACATATAACTCATTAACCAAATCCAGGTGATCCTCTATTTCATGATCATAACGCCCCAGTCTGCATGCCAGCATGGCCCGCAGCCGTAATTGAATATCCGGTGCGACGTTAGGTTGTGTCATATTATTCATATAATGCCTTCATCTAAATTATCTCTACAACAGGCGTGGGACACCCCACGCCTATATTGGTACCCGGAAGGGGCTTAGCCCCGATTGCCGCCTTGGGGCATACGTGCGCCGCGCACGATATCGTCGCCCATTTTATTGGCTGCGGCGCCTGGCCCCAGCGGTACGTTGGCATCAATGCCGGCCGCCGTTTTATCCGTCGTGATGGGACGATTAAACTGGGGCAGCGTTGAGGGTTTACGCGAGCTGGCGGTGGCCTGCCGATCGCGCCGTAACCCCTGCACCGATGACGCGAACTTGTCATCATAGGGCGTCAAGCCGGTTGGCAACCGGTTCGGCACATCGACTGAACCGACATGGCTATGCGCACCGTCGTCGATCTTTGGCTGCGCTGATGCAGGCCGCCCCGCCCCGGACGATTTCAGTCCGTTGCGCAGGGACGCGAAATCCAGCGGAATATCATGGCCGTCCTGAGGAACAAAGTGACCGGCGGCACGCGGAACGCTCAGTTCATTAGCGCGCCGTAACCCTTGATTGCTCAGGGTTATAGTCTGGTCATAAGGAGTTGGTGAATACACCCTGATGACCCGGCTTAACGGATTGGCGCCGCGCACTACCCGGTCGGCGTCAACATTCGCCACGCCGCCCGCCCTGCTTTGCGACCACACGGCGGATTGCCGCTGTGGCGCCTCTTCATCGGGAATATCCTCAATAAAGGCATACCCATCCTGACGGCGAACGTCATTAACGCCGGACGGTTTCAGGTTTTTAAGCGCCTGATGCAAGTAGGTTTTCGGTTGATTGAGCGGGACCTTATGGTCTACCTTCGGCAGTTCGCGTGGCAACGGCGTAATGCCTAAACCACGTTCGGTTAATACGACCAATTTAGGAACCTTGAAGTCAACATGTGCATCTCTAAGGTCAGCCTTGGCCGGCGTGACGATTGGCGCGTCGGCCAGCGGGATTATGGGCGCATTGACCGGTGGGACGATTGGCGCGTCGGCCAGCGGGATGATGGACACATTGACCGGTGGGACGATTGGCGCGTCGGCCAGCGGGATGATGGACACATTGACCGGTGGGACGATTGGCGCATCGACCAGAGGTTCTTTGGGCGGCGGCGTGGGGATGAGTACCTGGCGATCGCCATTGGTATGCATATCGTTATCATCACGGTGCGGGGCCGGGGTGTCAAACGGCATCGGGGACGGCGGCGCCATGTCAGGCACCGTGGCGTTGGCCGTAGCGGAAGCCGTGGCGTTGGCATTTGGCGCCGCGACGTTGGCTGCGGGCATTTGCGAGGTGAAATGCGGTGCATAGTGCGGTGCAAAATGCGGTGCAAAATGCGGTGCAAAATGCGGTGCAAAATGATTATTGCGACGCGAATTATCAATATTGTAGGTGTTATTGGTAATATAGGTGTTGCCCACGCCCCTGCCGGCATCCGGCTTAGGAGCGTCCGGCTCATCTCCGCTGACATACCCATCGTCGGGATCCGTTCCCAGGGAAACCCGCCTGGTTTGATCTTCCGATGGCACGTAGGGCAGTGGCCCCTCATGCCGCTCGTCGACCAACTGGCTGATATCCTCCCGTAAAAGTTTTGGCACAATTAAACATAAATCAATTGAGCTTTTAATAACTTCCATATCGGATATTTTATAGTCAAGCGCACCGGACAGCACCTGCTGATATAAAGCGAAACCTTTCTGATCCAGCAGGTTTTCGATTTTGACCTGGGTTTCCTCGGTCAGTTTTTTGCCAAACATATTTTCGATAAACGTGGCCATAAAGGGTTTGACCCGCTCATGGTAGAGCGTTTCGCTGACGCTTAACTTATCAGGCCCATGCAGGGACATCAGCGTGCTAACCAGTTGGTTCTCCAGCTCGCGTACTTTCTTGCATTCTCCGGCCTTACCCGCCTGGCCTACGCCAAAAACCGACTTCCGGCCAAGCTGGTCGGCACCGATCATCTTGACTAATTTGGCCATGGTGGCATTGAGGCTATCGAGCGCTTCCCCCATCGGATTTTTTTCCAACGCCATGTAATAGGCCGCCGCGATCTCCGGCAGGCGATGTTCTTTTGCATAGGAATCACAGTCAGGACGATTCAACATTTGCGCTAAATCGACGCCGTTATCCTTAGCAAAGCGCAATAGTGCGTTCATGCTTTCGCGGTTAACGTCATGCTTGATATCATCCAGGCTCATCGAGCGCTCCGATTGCGCGCGCTCGGCGTTGCTCGCGGTATTGAGTATCGGGTTATCCTGGTGTCTGGCATTCCCCGCCTGACTGGCGGAAAAGGAGCGCCCTAGGCGCCCCTTACTCATGGATTGATGCCTGGGGGCGGCGCCAGCGGCACGCTTGCCCATAGATCCGGTCCCACGGGAAAATACCCTGGCCACATTTGGAGCGCTTTGGGCGCGTGTCAGCGAGACCGCTATTTTTCCTCGCGGTGGATTGTCGAACGAGTTACTGCGCGAATTAACCGCTGCCGGTGGCGCCGTATTCATTGATAAATTCATATTTACTCCGGATCAGCCGTTAAAAATTAGCCATTATTTGCTTTAGCACATCGCCGCAGGAAGCGATCATGGTGCTTAATAACTTCACGACGGTGTCATACATGCCGTTGGCGCTACCGTATTTCGACGTTAGCGTCTGCAGGGTGGTTTTCATCCGGTCGGACTGGGCATCAAACCCACTACGCCAAGACTGATATTCAAAGGTGCTCAGGCCCTTGCCGACGTTTTCCGCCAAACTGTCGCGAATATTTTCCAGCGGTCCCAGATCCATTTTGATCACATAGCCACCTTTACCCGGCACGACAAATTTCGCGTCAATGCCCAGCTCATTAGCCCAAGCAAGCGCATCTTGGCGGGTGGCGCTACCCTCTACCGGATAAAGAATGCCTTTATCGCCTGAATAATCATTAAGCAGCTTTTGGATGTCGTTCAGCGCGCCATCGCTAAAGGTCATCACCTGATTGCCATTTTTATCCGGCTCCACCTTAAGGTAATTGGTTAATTTGCCCATAAATTCGCTGAAATCGCTGAACAGCCCGGTATATCTTTCGACCAGCGTTTCATAGACCTCAAGATAGCCGGTCTTTACCCCCTCGGTGCGGTGCGCCAAGAGTTCCCAAGCCTCTTTATAGCCCATATCGCCATAGGCCGCCGCCAGCGCGTCCGCGGTCAACGCCGGCGACGGATCGGCGGAATAAGCGGCGGTGGCGATAACCGGCGCGCCGGCGCTGGCCGCCACCGCGGGTTCGCCGGACAGGCCGGCAAGCCGGCGGACGGATGGACTAAAGCTGCTCAGGGCGGCGATTACGCCCTCTTTACCCGCCGGCTGGGGACGACCATCAAGCGATAGCGCCGCCGGTTCCCGGTTGAAACAGCCCTGGGCAAGCGCGCTGTTGAACTGCGCCATGGCGCTGTGAAAGGCGATCAGCCGATCGCCGCTAAAGACAAAGGGTTTCAGACCGGCGAGCAGCGCTGTAGTCTGGCCGTTACCCGCCTTACTGCCGGCTATCTCATCCTGCTGTTTGCTATTAACGGCGAAGTCGTTAACGTTTTTGACATAGGCCAGCACGCTATTTTTATTTTCGGTTAAC
Source organism: Enterobacterales bacterium (assembly GCA_015654745.1). Classification (GTDB taxonomy): domain Bacteria; phylum Pseudomonadota; class Gammaproteobacteria; order Enterobacterales; family Enterobacteriaceae; genus Acerihabitans. The sequence goes on along the minus strand of JAATGH010000443.1, from coordinate 21,278 downwards.
ACGACGCCAAGCCAATCAAATGATTCAGCGGTTTTTGTCAGCAGATTTATATTCTTATCATTCTCTAATGCAGAGTAATAAGGTTTTACAATACCCTCGCCCCCGATTTTCCCGGCATTATCCGTTTTAGCGAAAGCATCCACGCCACGGTTTTTTCCGCGGGAAGGCGTATCGGCAATATGGGTCGATTGATGCGAATCAAAGGTTATATTTGCATTGTAATAACCCCGGGCAAAGGATGCGTTAGATTGAATATCCGTCATGATGGTCTCTTGATTTTGGCGCCGCCATACTGATGGCGGCGCATGATATGAATTAAGACGCGCGCGTACCGGCGATCATGCCGGCAAGGTCATAGCCGCCTTTAATAATCTGATCCATTTTTTGGATCAGCGATTCCAATAAATTGCCGCTATCGTTGGCACTAGCCTTGCCGGAATCTTCCATACTGCCCGCAGCCTGTGTTACCTGCTGAGACACATTCTGCACCGCCTGCTCGTTGGCTTGAGCAAATTGCGTATGGCCCGCGACCACCCCCGTAACCGGATTGTTCACTTGGTTAATGAACATGGCTTTGGCTTTGATTTGCTCATTTTTAATCATCTCTTCCTGATAATTGGTTTGCTGCTTAGCCAGCTTGGCTTCTTTATCCGGCATGGTGGCTTCTTCAATTACCGCTTTTTGACGATGAGTCACTCCGTCACTATTGGGTTTGGTATCCTTAACGCTACCGTCGGTAAACTTCACTTTTGACGGTCCCGCAGCGGCGTTGGCCCCCAGGGAAGTGTCATTGCTTTTCGCCAGATTCAGCTTATCCGTGTTGATCACGTCTTTGGTTTTATTGATATCAATAGCGGTAGTCTGCAGTTTGGTCCGCTCTCTGGTTAAGGCTTTTTGGTTCATGCCGAAGCCGGCGCCCCCCAAGGCAACGCCAAGGGTAGCCTGGCCAACCGCGCCGTTGAGCGCCGTTTGCCCCGAGGCCTTGATGGCATCAGAGGTCATTTCCGTAGCCTGGCCTTTCAATATGGCCATATCCGACTGGTTACCGCGCTCCGCCGTTTTGAAATCCATAACCAACGCGATAAGGTTTACCAGCAAATTCACACGGTCACTCATGAAAATATTGCTGACATCAAAACGTGGTTTTTGCTGTTCAGCGGCCTCATCAAGGGACTGGTTTAGATCCTTTTGCGAGACCTCGATCATTGCATTTTTGATCGCGGCGGCATCCATCACATTCGCGACATCGGGCGCGCGCAACGCCACGACCGCCGTAGCGGCTACGTTTGCGGCGACAAGCGTAGCAATCACCGCCGCGGTGGAAACCACGGTGGCGTCAATTATTTTCTGTTTTTCCTGAACGCTCAGTCCGGGGTGATTATTATTTAATTCATGGTCGTCTTTGATCGTAGGCGAATAAGGCGACGTATTGGGAGTGGTATTCAAAATCATCATATCTGACATACTATATATCCTATTAAGCTGTTAGGTTTATAACCATTAATTTAGTGGTTTCGGCGCTTTTCAACTGCCGATTATAAAGTTCCGACCATAATTGGTGTACGGTGGTTTGACTTGAGGTAAATAGCTCAACCAAATCACTTAAGAGTTTCTTTATTTGCTCAAGTACCGAATCCGCTATCGTCATGCGCGATAAGCTTTTATGGACGTTATTTTCCGCAATGCCCTTGGCAACGCCAAGCCCCCCTTGTGTGCCGACGTTGGCGGCGATCGCATAATTATTGGCTTGATTGACCCTGTTGCCCACCTTGTGTAATGACGCCGCATCAGATTTAAGCGACATCCGGTCCATCAGCCGCTTGATGCTATTGGAAACCATGGCCCCGGACTTGGTGGATATATTCTTAAGCATATCGGGCACAAGTTTTTTAACCGCTTCGGCAACCATTTTCCCTAATGCCGATGTCGCCACCTTACTGGCCGCCGCTTTACCGACCAGTGCCACCGCGATAATTAATGCCACCGCGATCACCGCGCCGACAATATTGCCAATCATATTTGCCGTCGCGCTATCGACGCCCATTTTTTCCAGCATCTGGGTAATCGCCTTGCTTAAGGCGGCGATGAGCGGCTGCAGGACTTTTTCCATCACCGGATTGAGCATTTTTTCCATAAAGGAGGTGCCGGTAATGGCCTTGCCGATTTGGTCGGCAACCATCAGGGCGATGCCAACGGCGGCAAAGGCCAGGCTGGCTCCGCCGGTAAACACCGCGCCCACCACGCTGATGGCGGTAATTAATCCCCCCAGGATTTTCCCGGCGCATCCCATGGCTTTATTCAACGTTTCGGCCTTACGCAACTCCTGCGCGGCTTTCTCCGCCTGCTGTTTCATATCCAGCTGGACCGAATTCTGGATCTTCTGAAATAATTCGCTGTCGCTTTCCAGGGCTTGCTGGCTATTTTTGTCAACCAGCTGGATAAACATGCTGATCAACAGCAGCATGCGCGACATGGCGTCAAGCGTTTGTTGCGCCTGTACATTTTCCATCGGCGTTTGCTGATTGGCGCTCGTTTTAATACCGTCGTAGAGCCGATCAACGGCCAGCGCTTTATCCTTGGCAACCTCAAAGGATTGATTCGCTTTTAACTCTGCCCTTTCCACCTGGGTCTTGGCGTCTGCTAGCTCACGTTCTGTCTTTGCCAAATTCGTTTTGGCCTGTTCGTATCCCTCATCCTCCGGCGTCAACGGCGACAAGGCCTCATTGGCCTGGTCAAAAGCCGTTTGCATCTCGTCAAAGTACGTTTTGGCCAGCGCCAAGGCCGCCACATCGGCTTGCGCAATATCGAGCGCCGCCTGGCTCGCGGCAAGCGCGTGCTGCAACTCAGCTGACCGCGCTTCATTTGACTGAATGAGACTGGCGCTTTTCGCCAGCGCGACCTGCAGACGATTCGCCAAATCCTGCACGGAAGACTCACCCAGCAGCGCCATCGCTTGGCCTAGCAACAGGGTAAACGTCGATTTATTATCAAGCTGAGCGCCCGTTCCCATCAACGGTTTAGGTTCGGTTAAAACCGGCATGCTACGATTAGCAGGTTCCGAATATGCCGTCAGATCGGCTTGTTTACCTAAAGTCTCCAGCATTTTTTTCGATGCATCCTGGGCAAACGAAAACAATGTATTGGCTTCATTTGGCAGGACTGCCGTTTTATTAAAAACCGGTTTTTTCCCGGCACCGGCGCGTCCTTCTCCAATATGGCTAATGGCACGGGGGGTGGCTGTGCGTATGGTTCCTACTTCACTCATGGTGTTTGCCTCCCGTTATATATTTTGAATGATTCATTACATAACCCTAACTCTTAAGCGTATCCAAATAAGCTTTGGCACGGATGCGCAACGCGTCGTCTTGACCATGTTCAAGCACCAATTCAAAGCACTGTTTAGCCTTATTAGCCTTTTGCATCAGCAGTTGACATTGACCACTAAAAAAAACCGGCCTGTAGTCATTCTGTGCTAGCGAAAAGGCAACAGCGTAAATATCCGCCGCTTTTTGGTATTGCTTTTGTAACTGATAAACCGCAGCCAGCCCCATGTAATAGTCGGGGTTGTAAAAGTCATAAATACACAGAAACTTAAAAAAAGTTGCTGCATCGTCTAATTGACCTTTGTTATAAAAGTCATACGCGTAGGCATACAGTCCTTCCATCATTTCATCTGGGAGATTATGTACGTCTTTTAACGTATTACCACTATTCACCGCTGCCCATAGCATATCCGCGAGCTGCTCATCGTCGGCATCATTTATCGTATGCCCATTTATAATGTCGTTTACGTTTTCAAGTAAATTTTCATTTAGATTAACACTTACATTTACAGTCATTTTTTTCTCCTGAAAATGTCACCATCCATCGGGATGTGACGATATTAAAACATTAAGGGTGTCTATAAACTTTCAAGTAACGCTCACCCAATGGGCGAGCTATTTATTCAACCGGCCTGTCTCCCGCGGCGCCCGGCCCCATCGCCCCATGATCCAACGAACGGTCATCCGGCGCGGTATCCTGCGGTTCAGCCCTTGTCGGTTCTGATTGCTCTTCCGGCTGGTCTGGCCGCCATGCGTTATCCACCTGATGCAACCACGTCATAAGGTTGATAATGTTTTCTAAATCATCTACGTGTACAAATGAATAAAGCCGGTTACTTTTATAAATCTTCCTGGCGAGCGGTATATTGGTTATCACCGGAACGCCGACTTTCTTGGCATAGGCTCTCACCGCCAGCGCCCGCTGGTTAGTTTCCCTAACGGAAACCAAGGGTGCCGGTATCATTTCCGGCTTATAATAAATGCCGATGGCAATATGCGTGGGGTTGGCAATAATGAATTGCGAATTATTTATATCCGACTTTGTCTGTTCGGACAGGATTTCCATATGCAACTCTCGACGTTTCATTTTGATTTCAGGGTTGCCATCCTGCTCTTTAAATTCACGCTTCACTTCCTGCTTATCCATTTTCAGCTCTTTGATATGCAGGAAATAATCAGCAAGCGCATCCAAAATCGAAATCAATAAAACACAGGCCAGGCAGGTCAGCACCAGGGACAGCAAAAGTTTGCCCCAAATAATCACTAACCCGGCGGGATCGCCATGCAGTTGTGCAAATAACAGTCCTTTTTTAGTCTGCCAGGTGATGACACCGCCTATTATAAAACAAGTAAGGTAAAGAAGTGTTTTGATGAAATCTTTTATCGTGCGCAAACTGAATATTTTTTTAATACCCTTCGCAGGGTTCAATGCATTTAAGTTAATCTTTAATGCCTTAGTGGCCACCACAAATCCGGTTTGCAGCAAGGTGGGCAGTGCCGAAGCAAATATGCATACAATCAAAATAGGAATGATAAGTTTCATCGCGACAATCATAATCGCCACACTATAGGCCTGGATATCCTGCTCAAAGTTTCCAGCAATAAGATTTCTGTAGCTGGCCATGAGCTCACCCAATGAACTCATTGAGACTATCCACACTATTCCACATAACAACAGGCATGAAATAATCAAATCTTTGGCTTTGAACGTTTGCCCTTTTTCCTTGGCATCGCGAATTTTTTTTGGCGTTGGTTTCTCGGTTTTATTTGTCATTTAAAAACCATATATCAAGTTGATCCTTATATATCCACCCCTGTTTAAATGCATCCGGTATCACCGGTGTGAAGTAAAGAATCAAAATAAAAAAAGCGACGCCGCTTTTAACGGTAAGCGAGATGGAGAAGGCGTTCAACTGCGGTGCAAAACGCGATAATAGTCCGAGGATCATCTCTGTTAACAGCAGCGCCGCCACCACCGGGCTGGCAAGCACTAAAATCTTACCCATCAGCTGGGTTAAAATCCTCAGCGTCGGGATGATTTCCGGTGTACAGGTCCCCAACGGCTCGCATAACTGATAACTTTTTTCCAAAGCCTCGAGTAATACGATTAATCCCCCTCCAGCCAAAAAGAGCGCGCCGGCGAACAAATTAAACAGATTGGCGAGCTCCGACGTATCCACACCCGTCATGGGATCCAGCGTACTGCTGATGGTCGCGCCGCGCTGGTTATCTATCAGGCTGCCGATACCGTGCATTATCCAGAAAGGCAAAGCGAACAAAATGGCCAAAATTATACCGACAAACACTTCCCGCGCGATAACCAGCAAGAGTCCGTCTATTTCATCAAATAGCATCCCACTCACCGGATAGGGCCAAAGCGATAACCCTATCATCATGATCACCGGGGTACGAATAGTCGTACTGATAATGCTACTGTTGAGAAATGGCAGCAAAAAAAAGATTGGCGTTATCCGCGCCGAACCTAATAACATGGCGCCGAGCCATTGGTATGAATCAAAAATAGCCATAATTTAATTATTGTCGACTTAACGCCAGGCTGATAACTTCACGGCCAAAGCCGAGCAGCGTTTCACCGTACCAGCCAGACAGAACAAAAAGACAAAGCGTGACGCATAATAATTTTATGCCAAAAGGCAACGTTTGTTCCTGTAGCTGCATGACGGTTTGGAACAGTCCCACCAACAAACCCACCACGGTAGCCACCAGTATTGGACCGGCGGATAATAACAATATAAGGTATAATGCTTTATTTCCTGCGAATACGACATCGTTCATTTATTTATCCTAATGGCGAGTTACGTAACCAAATCAATATATTGTAAAATAAGACCCTTGGATAATAATGTCCAGCCATCCAGCACTACAAATAATATCAACTTGATCGGTACCGAAATGGTGATAGGGCTCATCATCATCATGCCCAGCGCCAGCAATATGCTTGAAATCAGTAGGTCAACCACCACAAATGGCAAGTAAAGATAGAACCCTATTTTGAAGGCATTTTTTATTTCGCTTAATGCATATGCAGGCAATAAAGACAGCATGGATGGCGACGTGGTATCATCTTCAATATGATTATCTATATCTTGCTGATTTTGTACACGTTCAAAAAAACGCGCCAAGTCCGGGTCGGTGTATTTTTGTAAATAACTTTTATAACCGTCCATGCCGTTTTCAATAAAGTCGGTAACCGAGTCCACGCTGGTCATATCCACCTGTCGCTCCTGAAATGCAATATGCGCATCGCGTGCGACGGGGGCCATGACAAACAAGGCCAGGATCAGCGCAATCCCATTAAGCGTCATATTCGACGGAACCTGTTGCAACCCCAATGCGTTACGCACCATGACAAATACGATAGAAAACTTTATATAGCAGGTTCCGGAGGCAATCAAGAATGGCAGTAACGATAAAAAGCCCAGTACGCCAATGATTCCAAAATCGTTAGGCATCGCTATGTTCCTGAATGATATCCATCACTTCCACACCCAGCCGGTCGTCCAATTGCACCAGTTCCCCCCGCGCAATAAGGGTGCCATTGGCCCTGATTTCGATCTTTTTTTCACTCGCCGGATCCATTTCAAATACCTTACCGGTAAATATCTTCTGCAGCTCATGAATAGAGACATAGCGGCTTTGTAATATGAACTCCAATTTCATGGGCACGGTGGACAGCGAACCGGTAATTTTCTCGGATGGGATTTCGTCCAAACCATACTCTTCCGACATATCGTAATCTTCGTAGTGTTCTTCCATCATAATCATCTCTTCTTGTTGCCAATATTGGCCGATTACCCGCCCCTGGCATCTTGTCTGCCGGGTTACCTGGTTAATCAACATAATGTCGCCGACGGCCAGCATTGCGATCACCGACCTCGACGCATAGCTGGAGCCGATAATCAGCTCCAGCAGTACCGGCGCGCGACCTAGAATATGCACGGGCAGCGGCGCAATGGGCAGATCCTTATCCGCAAATTCGCTAATCCATACCCCACACTCTTTCGCCGACAGGCAAGGCAGCGGCGCGGCGGGATCAACGGATCCTTCGGGTATCATCTGCGCGCGCAGATGATGGTAAGGCAGCGCGTCATGCTCAAACGTCAGCGGCTTATCCGTAGCATTGAATAACGCGATAATGCTTTTAAGGTCTCTGGCCGAGCTGGCCAGCGCACCCAGCGCCGGCAGGGAGTGTGCTAGCCAATCCCTCGCATCGATCATGCCGCGCCAAGCGCCGTTATCGGCGCTAACGCTGACCAATGTCCAACCGGTAGCCGGCGCCGCCAGCCCGGCTGGGATCTGCCGCGCCCGCCAATTGGCCAGCACCTGCCGCCAAATCCTATCCGCGCGCGGCAGCGGGCGTAGCTGCAGGTTACGCACCGGTTGGCCTCCCGTTACGACTATGGTTAACGATTAACCCAACCATGGTTTCAGCCATGCCGGGATCCCGCTCCTCGCCGCCATCATGCCGCTGTCCCCGATGCTGCTGGCGCTGCCCCTCGTGATCGAAAACCACTTCGAATCCCCGTTGCTCGGGCGCATGGTTCATTAAACGTGCGTTGGTTTGCCAGCTATTCGGCGCCAAGAGCGCCTTTTCATGCCCGAGGGTAACCTGAACGCTTTCCACTATGCTTTGAGCCTGGACTGGAGCAGAATTTTTAAAGGTGAACGTAAAGGTATTGCCATTTACCGAGGCCTTGGCATTGGCCGTCTGCACGTTGATAAACTTGACCGGTGGTCGTGTCTCCGCAAGTTTCTCACTCTTTGGCTCCCCCGGGCTCATCGGCCGTCCTTGGAACGGTTGTCCGGTAGTAACGCCGGCCGTTTTTTTGTCGTGACGGGCCAACCGCGCAGTAGTACTACTTTTAATCATATGCTCACCATCAATGTGACCATCATGACTATTCAGGGTCATATCTTTTAGGGACGGCGCTAACAGCCTTTTATTATCAGGTTGCGCCCCGGGGCCGTTTTTTGTAGCGTCAGGGCTTGCTTGTAACGGCGCCGGTGCGGTAAGAGCCTGAGCTGGCGTGGCATATTCATTATTTACCGCCGGCATTGGCGGAACATTGCCATGCGCAGCCGCCGGCTGCGCGGCCAAGTGATGTAAAAAATTCGTCGTTGCGGATCTTGCCGCCGGGAATACGTCAATCGGCTGATATGCCTTTCTCCCGCCAAAGGATTCGTTTAACGCTGGGTCCCTCGCTTTTATCCTTTGACTCGCGAAGGGTTCGATCCCTTCATGCTTTACCATCGGCACCGTAAGGCTCGGTTCCAGAACCATGACAGGCGTTTTTTTTCCATTCCTTTTACGATCAATGGCACGCGCGTGCTCCTCAGCCGCCCCGGTTATAGGATTCAACCCGGCACACCGCTGCGCGAGTTCCACAACGGATTCACGGCTACCGAGCGCATTACCCTTTATTGGCAATGCCGTATTTATTATCGACACGTAATAATCTCCTGTATTTCAGTTTCTTCCTGGCGTAGGCGGGTGAGCGTCAAGCGTCGTTTTTCCCGTTTGGCCACTATCTGATATTTATCCTGTTTACGTCGCCATTGCCGCTGCTCGGCACGTATGGCTCCCAGCTGCGCGCCAAGCTCGAGATAGTGCTGATTCAGCTTTTTGCTTTGCAGCTCGAGTTCATGGAATTCACGGCGCAGCACCGCCAGCCGGCGCTGGCGCACAAATAGACCGGCGCGATCCAGTTGGCCTTGCGGACGCTCCAGCTCAAGGAGCTGCCGCAGGTTGCCTTGCTGGACCCGCAAGGCGCTAATGTCTGCGGCAAGATCCTTGCGCTGCCGCTCGACCATGGCTATCCGCACTTCGCAAGTTTGACGATGCGTTTGCGCGCGACCGATCAAGCTGTTGATTTTAATTAGCAATGTCATACATTGCCTGCAGCGTGCCGTGGATATCCGTAGGTTCATGTATCCCTTGGCGCAGGAAATTCTCCAGCGCCTGGCGTTTATTTATGGCGCGATCGTTTTCCGCATTTTCCCCGGGTTTATATTCACCGAGGTCGAGGAAAATCTGCAGTTCTTCTAGCTTGGCCAGTAAACGACGGAGCTCACCGGCCATCGCCTGGTGCTGGTCATCGGTTATTTGTCCGGCTACCCGACTGATACTGCGCAGCACATCGATGGCAGGATAATGATTTTGTGCCGCCAGTTTCCGGCTCAGATAAATATGCCCATCGAGGATGGAACGGATCTCATCCGCAATGGGATCGGCCTCGTCGTCGCTTTCCAGTAGAATGGTGTAAAAGGCGGTAATGCTGCCCTGTCGGGTATTACCCGGCCGCTCCAGCAAGCGCGGCAACGCATCGAACACCGACGCTGGATACCCCCGGCGCGCAGGCACCTGCCCCTGGGCCAGGGCGACATCACGCAATGCGCGTGCATAGCGGGTTAAGGAGTCGACAAACAGCACCACGCGCTGGCCCCGATCGCGGAAATATTCGGCGATGGTGGTCGCCACCATCGCGGCATTACAGCGGTCCAGGGACGAATAATCCGAGGTCGCGTAAACCAGAATACATTTGCCCCGGCGATCGGAACGACGCAGCTGTTCAGCAAACTCCGTAACTTCGCGCCCACGCTCACCAATCAAACCAATGACAAACACATCCGCATCCGCCCGATCGATCAACATATGCATCAGTACGGTTTTACCGCAGCCCGCGGAAGCGAAAATCCCAACCCGTTGGCCGATGCCGCAGGTTAACACGCTATCCACTGCGCGGATCCCGGTGACCAACGGCTCGTTTATCCCGCTGCGCTGCGAATATTCCGGCGCGTCGGAATCGATGGGGCGCACCTGCGGTTGCATGCCCTGGGTTGACGCCACCAGCCGCTCGGTTATCTGCCCGGCGGGATCGATCACCGTGCCAAGCAGGTCATCGCAGACGTTGAGGGTCAAGGCGCCGCCGGTGGGATGCAAGACCACATCCCTGGATAATCCGTGACCGGGGCCGATCAGGCTGAGCATCGTCCGCTCCTGGTTAAACCCCAGCACCTGGGCTCGGGCAATCACCTCGCGAGACGTCCAATCCCGGCGAATATCGCACACCTCGCCGATCTTGACGCCAGGCAATACGGCCTCGATGATAGGTCCGGATAAGCGCACGGGCAAAGCCTGGTGCCGCAACAACCGCAAGCGATCGCTCATTTATTGCATAACCTCGACAAAACGTTCCAGGCGCTCGAAGAAGCCGCTCAGCGCCACCGCGAAATTCTGCCCGCTGGTCAGGCATTGCGGATTCAATAGGGCTTTCAATTCCAGGTAACCTTCATTTTGTGATAATTGGAACTGTTCACCACGTATAAATTCCACGCCCTGCATTAGCTCGCTGAGTAATACCGGCGCGCGCTGCGCCAAAATATTTTCGTTAAATTCTGCGATCCGCGCCCATAACCAGATATCCTCATCCTGGCTGCTGACATAAATACTCGGCAGATCATCAAAATCAAGAGCAATAGTTGAATGGCTATCAAAATTAGAAAGCAAATTTGGATCGCAGCCACTGTCCAGCAGAGCTTCCCGTACTAAAGTGGCAATATCGACGTGCATGTAGTTTACTCCAGGTTAATTAAATAGTTTTTATAACATTAACATTTATAGCTTCGGTCAATTCACCAAATGACATGACTTCAAGATCGCGAAAGCGCGTTTCAATCAGTTTTTTCACAAATCGACGGACGTCTACCGACGTTAATAACACCATATCTTTCTGTGCTATTAATATATTTTCCAGACCAACGGTAAATAAATCCATCAATTGGTCCGACACCGAAGGTTCCAGATTAAGGAAGGCGCCAGCGGAGGTATTTCTAATGCCGCCCCTGATCGCTTCTTCCACCTCGGCTGAGATAACAACCACTCTTAGCTCATTATTAACAGCAAATTTATGACAGATATAACGAGCCATGGCGCCCCGGACATGTTCCACCAAGGTAATAACGTCTTTTTCCCGCGGCGCCCAGAGTGCCAATGATTCCATAATCAGTTTGAGATTACGAGTCGATATGCGCTCGGTTAATAACCGCTGCATCACTTCGGCGATGCGCTGCACCGTGGCGTGCCGTAAAACTTCCTTCAATAAATCCGGATATTTATTCTCCATCATGTCAAGCATATGCTTGGTTTCCTGCACGCCGAAGAACTCATTGACATGACGGGACAACAGCACGGCGAAGCATTGATACAGTTCATCCAGCGCCGGGCGCAATTGGTAGCCTAGCCGCAATAATGTCTCCCTGGCCTGGGGATTCACCCACAAGGCGTCCTTTTCGACCAGGGTATCAATACCTAATTGTTCGATCTCGTCGGCGGCGTTCACCACTTTCAATGCATCAAAGTGAATGGTAAAGGCGTCGGCGCGAATTTCATTAATCAATACCATGACGGTTTTTTCGTCAACGTTTTCCGACGGTCTTATCATCAATTCAGGCAGTTTTACACCGTAATCCATAAAGAACTGGCTGCGCAGGCGCTCGTTGAGCTGTTGATGTTCCACCCGCTGAAAATTGGCGCGCGACAGTAAAATAATCAGCGCCACGGTTTCCGCCGGCGTACTGTCGAGGTCGCTAATCATGCCCAGCTGGCTCTCCGCCGCCATCCCTTGTCCGGTGGCGCCTTCGGTATAGTCTGCGGCGTTGGCGCCACTACCGGCCTGGCTTCGCGCCGTTTTTCTTGCTTTACGCCAGCGGAAGAAAAAGAGTCCGCCTAACGCCAGCGCCAGCATAATAAACACCGGCAGCGGAAACCCCGGCAGCATGCCTATCGACAAGGCCAGAAAGGCGGTTACCACCAGCACAAACGGGTTGCCCAGCAATTGGTGCATAATGGTGCGGCCCATATTGTCGCCATCGCCGTTCACCCGCGTGACGATGAGACCCGCGCTGATGGAGATCAGCAGGGCGGGGATCTGTCCCACCAGGCCATCACCGATGGTCAGCATGGTGTAGGTGTTCAGTGCGCTGGACATGTCCATATTGAGCTGGCTCATGCCTACCGCGATACCGCCAATCAGGTTGACAAAGATCACCAGGATGCTGGCAATCGCGTCACCCTTGATAAATTTCATCGCGCCGTCAAACGACCCGTACAGCTGGCTTTCGCGCTCCAGTACGCTGCGACGCTCGCGCGCCTCGTCGGCGTCGATGACGCCGCCTTTTAAATCGGCGTCGATGCTCATCTGCTTACCCGGCATACCGTCCAGGGAGAAGCGCGCGGCCACTTCCGCCACACGCTCCGACCCCTTGGTGATAACGATAAACTGCACCACGGTCACAATGGCGAAGATAACGAATCCCACCACCAGATTGTCGCCGATAATAAACTGGCCGAAGGTGGCGATAATTTCACCCGCGTCGGCTTCCGAGAGGATTAACCTACTGGTGCTGATCGTCAGCGCCAGCCTAAAGAGGGTGGTAATCAGCAACACCCCCGGAAAGGTTGAGAAGCTCAAAATCCGGTCGATGTAAAAAGCGCCCATAAACACGAGAACGGCAATAACAATATTCAGGCCGATTAAGAAATCCACTAAATAAGTTGGTAATGGAATAATCAGCATCGCAATGATCATAATGACCAACGACAATATTAGCAGTTCCGGCCGCGAATGAATATTACCTAAAAATTTATTAAACACGTAATATTCCATTACATTATCAGTGTGGTTATACAGTTTATTGCGCGCGTCTTTTTTCTATCAACTCATGCTGATAGGTAATCGCCAGCAATCTTTCCAGTTCACCCAGCAGCTGTTGCGCTAATTCACTACTTTCAAATAGTTCATGAGGTAATAATTTGCATGACCGATAAATGGCCTGAACGATCTTGGCGCGTTCTTGATGGCTAAACAGTAAAAAAGTGTCACCAAGCATAACATTAAGATGTTCGCCGATCGCTTCCGGCTGGGCTAATAGCGAAAAATACAATACCAGCCAATCGGGTTCCGCAATACCTATGTGGTGAATGACTTCTAGTGATAATAATTTTTTGGTAAAAAGACTGTCACCTGAACGCAATAACTTTAATTGCCCCAGTTTGCCGATCAATGCGCCGAATTCAGCGCGGGAACAGCTGGGATCCTGGGAATCAATATCCGCCAGTAGCGCGGCCTCGATAAAATCCAGCACCATGCTTCTTAACGCATGGCCATAGCAGGCTATCCAGTCTTGGTAATCGTCCATGCCGCCCTGGTCGTTTTCCAGAAAACGCCGGTAGCTGGCCCTTAGCAACCTTGGCTTAAGATCCAGATGCTTTTGGCCAAATAGCCGGGCTTTGAGCGCGCAGTTGATGCCCGCTTTCAAATCCCGGGGATTGGCCTTGTCTTCGACCTCTTTCAACACCGCCTTAAGCAGGCGCTTTAGCTTTTCGCTCAAGGTGCGTTGGCGCAACAGTTCACGCAGCACCATCACTAAATCGCTATCGTCGGGAAACAGCGAGCGGGCCTGGCGCAACAGCAGCTCAATGGACGCATTGTCGCTGGAGGTAACCTTAATCAGGGCCTTCGCTTTAGCCGACCCGTCATCCTCAAGTACCCGTTCAAAACCGGATGACCACTCTTCGCTGGCGTTTTTATCGGATTGGCGTCGGCCGATAAATTGAGACGCGCCGGCCGACGCTTTGGAACTGCTTTGCGCCTGTTTAGCCACCTTGGCGTTTACCGACTTGCCCGCGGTCAGCTTTTGCTTGAACGCCGCTTTGGTTTTCTGGTTGCTGCTACGTTCGAGAGAGCCCGCCACATGAAAGCCGGGGGCCGGGCTGATTGGGCCTATTGCCATTTTTGCCCCTCCAGATAGTTGCGCGACCAGTCGGCCAGCAGGCTTGGCTGCCGATTATTAATGAATTGCTGCACAAACTCGCCGGTTTCGGTATTGATCGGCTCGGAGATTTCCCGCGGCTGGATAAGGAATATACGTACCGTATTTGATTGGCTATCCTGCTTATAGCTGAACAATCCTCCCACCAGGGGCAAACTGCCCAACACCGGGATCTTGGCCGATTTGGCGGAGGTCTCGTCCCGGGTGTAACCGCCGACCAGCAAACTCTTACCTTTAGGCACCCGCGCCACGGTGCTGATCTTGGTACGGCCCACCTTGGGTAAAATCGTCGCGGTCGACCGATCGTCGGGCACTTCATTGCCGTCCTCGATATTCAACACCATTTCGATTTGGCCACCTGCGGCAAAACGCGGCAGGACGCTCACCATGGTGCCGTAAGTCACATGCTGGAGGTCAACGGTACGCTCGCCAATCAGCTGCGTGTAGAAGGTACGGTTATTATCAAATATTGCCGGTACGTTTTCTTGGGTCAGCACCACCGGACGGGAAACGATATTGGCCCGGTTTTTCTGCGCTAACGCGTTCACGGATGCGACAAACCGCGTGCCGTCCAGGGTAGAATAGGAACCGCCGTTAAAGTTGACGCCCAACTGGCTGCCGATATTCACCCCGCCCTGCCAGTTGACGCCGAGGTTATCTAAATCCTCTTTCTGAATATCCACGATCCACAGCGACAGCTCGACATGCCGTTTGGCCATATCCAGCGCCGAGACCAGATTCGTGACCAGTTGGACCTGCTTGGGCGTACCTTTTACCAGCAGACTATTGGTGTCGGGATTGGCGATCACGCTGATGGGACCCGCCGCCGCCTCGGCGCGCAGCGCCTCCGCCAGGCTCGATCTCGGCTGGAACGGCATTCCGGCCGCCGAGATATTTTCGATATTGAATTCGGGCATTTGCGGCGCCGGCATGTTATCCGGCGTCATTCGTTGTACCGTTGACGCCCCGGTGCCCCCTTTATCCGCGCCGCGCAGTAATTGTTCAATCACGGTGGCAATGCCGGGAATGGTGACTTTTTCCCCGCGCAGATCAAAGGTGCGATCGCCCACGAAGGTATTGCTAAGCTGAATAACCGCCGCTTTTTCGCCGCTGTTCACCGCGGTGGGCTGCTCATCCATAAATTTGGCGGTGTTGATCACCAAATCCACATAGACCGGCGGACCTGATATATAAAAAGTGCCGCTGCTCTGGTCACCCTTCAACGGAAAGCGCTTATCGTATAATCCCGACTTGCGTAAAAAATTCTCTAGCGTGCTAAGCGTGACGTTATTCAGGGAGATAACCGAGTTACGGATCTCGCTGGCCTCATAGACATAAATAGCCTGTCCGTCGAAATACCAGATGAGACCCAGCTGCTGGGAAATTTTCTCCAATAATGCCTGCGGATCGTTAAAGTCGAATTCTCCACTGATGTTTTTACGTGCCGCAAGTTTGCTGACAATAACCGGTTTGCCTAATCGGGAGGACACGGCGTCGAAAAATATTTTCAAGCCGTCTTTATTGGCTACATATCCTTCGGCAGTACCGCTGGATCCGGCCGGGAGGGGATTGGCCGTAGCCGGGCCCGACAGGGCGCCGCCCAATAGGCAGCCGCAGAGTAAACTCACTTTAAATACATTTTTCGATTTCATGTTTGCGATTTCTTTTCAATTATGTTCCATATCCCGCGAGGGGAAACACCAAAAACATCTCTAATATCGTTAGAGAGATGCGAGGAGGAGGCGTAACCATGGCGCATGGCAACCTCTGTCAGGCTTTGCCGCTCTTCCACCACGTCCAGCAGAGCCCTTGCGATACGCCAGCCCCGCATTTCGCTCTTGGCGGAGTTGCCCAAGGCGTTGCGGCATAAGCGGCGAAAGTGGGAATAGGACAACCCATAACGCGTGCCTAAATCGTGCAGTTTTTCACTATTCGTTGATTCATTTAATAAGAATCGAATCAACCAATAATATTCTGTGCGCCGTAAAAAATCGGCCAAGGGCGACATTTCATCGGGTAGCGAATGGTGCTGAGCAAGCAGCCAGCGTTCAACATCGCTACAGGTTTCGATGTGTGGGTATTGGCTCAGTTGGATCGCCTGCCAATGTTGCTGCGGTTCATACTTCAACGCCAACCCACGGGACTCGTCGATGAATACCTGTAGTTTTACTAAAGCGGAAAGCGGTAGCTCCTGGTGGTGAACGTTGCCAGCGACGATATCCATATTGACCCGATTCATCAGGATAATTCCGCGCCAATCCCTCGGAATGCTTAATTCTGATGACGCTTGCGCCACCTGAAAACGAATGTGGCATTCGGTCATCGCCGTATTCAACAGCCAGCATTTCGGTTCGCCAATCGTTCGGTTCTGTTTTTCCATGAGCAGCGTTTTGGGTAATATGCTATTATCATTTTTCATCGTTAGCCCTGCTCTTTTTTGATTTACTTTCATGTTCATAATAATGCCTTTAAATTTTTGACAAATCATGATGGGAATCTGATTCAACGTCCCATTTTATCCGCGTAAATATTTTGTAAAACCAGAAACCCATATATAGTAAATAAGTACATCATTGTCCTTATTCACCCATATTGGCTAATGAGCCCGTAGCTATAACTAGGCACAACAATTAATTCAGTTTTTATTTGTACTATTGTTTTAATTGTGAAATATATCATCTGGTTCAAAAGGTAATATCACTGCTATTTATCCGGTTATCATTGGCGTTGGCGCCGGCAACTGCGCTGTCGCATCTTGCGTCCCCAGGGATTGGTAATTACCCCAAACCTTCTGCGCATAACGCATTCGCAGCGGCTGCCGACCCTTTGCCGGGCCGGCGTTATAGGCGCCTACCGCCTCCCATGAATAGCCAAACTGTTTCATCATATCCGCCAGTACCGAAGCGCCGACCATCACGGAAATACAGGTATCCTCATACAACACCCGTTCGTTTATGCCAAGTTTGTTCAACCGAGGCAAATGGATGCTGTTAATCTGCATCAAGCCGATATCCCGACTGCCATTGGTATTTTTTCCCGTGGCGGCGGGGTTCATATTCGACTCGGTAATCGCAATGGCTTTTAATAACCGGGCTTCAATCCCAAAATGATGTTCCGCTTCCGTCCAGCAGCTGGCCATGGCCGGCGTAGCGGTGAATAACGCTATTGTAATCAGGGCAGACATACGTGTTTTCATGAACGAACGCTAACCTCATTGGCTGTATTAAGCGGTTTGACCCGCGGATCATGGCGCCAAAAACGTAAGCAGGGTGAAGAGGCATTGGAAAGCTGGTCATACCATTTTTTCGCCTCGGTCATCCCATGGCATTGTAAAATCACCGGCAGTAAGGCGGAGGGCATTGTATGCTCAGGTTGATTAACCATTTGCGCCACACTGTCGGTATCCTCTACCGCCGATTTAGCAAATAAACGGGTATAGAGCGTGTTGAGATAAACGATGCCCCCGGGTTTATCGACCTGCTGCAGACGATCGACCAGTTTTAACGCGCAGCTCGACCGCCCCTCGCCACACAGGATAACGGCTTTCATACTGAGCAGTACCGGATGATCCATTGCCGCGCCGCTTTGCCGATCGACAACCCCCAGCGCCGCGCCGGCGTTGCCCAGGCAGTACTCCAGCCACATAATGAGTGCTTGAGAGGCGATCCTTCCCGGCCGCAATTGATCGCACAGCAGGGCGAAATGACGTGCCCGGTCAATCTCCCCGACGATAAACAAATGCGCAGCGTAATAATAATTAACCGAAGGGTTATCCCTGGCCGCCGCCAAAGCCTGACAAAACATTTCCGCGGCCTGGTTGAATTCGGCGTTCAGGCCGCGCAACACCCCACCCATGGCCAGTGCCGTGGCGTGTTCAGGCTGACGCGCCAGGACCTCATCAACCATTTCACCGCACTTCTTCATTGCGGTTTCGAGCCCCATGATGCCCATTTTGCCTAAGGCAAAGTAGCATTCCGCCATGTGGCTATACAGGGTCACGGCGTCGGTCTGATCCGCAAGGCAGCGTTGAAAAATGTTCAGCGCCCTGGTTAGGCTTTCAGGAGTGTATTCCAGAAACGCGTTACGTCCCTCCTGCAGGCAGGCGGCGGCATCTGGTGCGCGCGCCGGCGCCGTCGAGGGGTGCCGATCGCTGTTCAGCCCAGGTATGATGCCCAGGATTAGCGGCTTGATCCGGCTTTTTATGCAGTCATAGGTCAGCGCCGCGGTAAGCGCGATCCCCTCACGATGCAAAATAGAGTGATCGTGCGCGCGGATAAACTCGATACGCAGGTACGGCTGGTTCCCCAGGCTCAATTCGTGGCCGGCCAAATAATAGTCCGGCCGAATTTTTTCGAGCAGCTCCAGCGTCGACTGAATGGACCGGCAATTCATCGTGAGCGTGGAAGGCAAAATATGCAGCCCAGATGATGAACAGTCGCTCATGTTCTCCACCAAGGCATCGTGTAAACCCAACTCGTCGAAATGTCCTCTCATGTTAAAGGGGAATATGGCGACGGTGTGATTATCCGACGCCGAAGACCGGCGTTCAGTGGGCGTAATTCGGGTCACGGGCAAGGAAAAACGGTATCCTTTACCATAGACGGTATCAATATAACGGTTGTGTTTACCCTCCTGCAGAATTCGGCGCAGGACATAAATACAGCGCGTGAGCGACTCTTCCGCCACGTTTGCCCCGGACCACACTTCTTCAATGATCCGATCTTTGGTTACCAGCTCTCCCGCCGACTCTAACAGCAGAATAAGCACCCCCAGCTCTTTGGGTGAAATACTGATCTGCTTCTCTTTATGGAAAAGAACGCGGGTTGCGTTGAGGATAAAATCCCCGAACGTATATTGCGCCTTAAAATGGCTGACCACCTCTTTGCGAATACCTTTAATGGGCAAAGGCGTTGAAACCGATTTCATCATACGTGGTTCATTTGATGGTGTAATCATGTTAATAACCCTACCGTTAAATTAATATAGTTTGAATGAGTAACTTCAATAAATTAAGCCTACAACATATCCATTATCTGTTTCATCAATATGCCTTTCCTTTAGTCAACACGCGCTTCTCAATAGCGAAACCCGCGTAAAAAACCAGAGCCTTCGATTAAGATACCGACCATTATTATCTTTTAACTTATTGTTTTAAAAATAAAAATTTACAAATTACATCCACTTATCGGGATATCGCCATCCCGCGCCATCCCGGCGGTTTAGCGGGCACCGAAATGATGGTTTCCGATACTCTAGATAAAGCCACTTAAGTAATAATTAACATTAATCGATAACCTGAACATTAATTAAATCTAATATATTAGACTTGGCATTATATTATCAATAAAGCTAAAGCTCATGGCGTAGCCTGGCGATAAATAATTGGGAAAATCTGGCAATCGGTATGATTATATAGTTAGCAGACTTACTGTCAAACCACTCCAAATTCCGAAAGGTAAAGATATTCAGGCTCATACTTACCGGCGCGAATTATGGCATTTTTTTACCGCTAAAAAACCAATATAATAAACAAAAAACTTTAGTTTTATGTGGCATTTTTAACAAAATTAACTTTTCGTATACATTATGAATTGACTTGTTTTTCTTTACAAAAGAAGAAGACAGGTAAATGAGAATAAAATAATATTTATAATCGGGTAGTTATAAACAAATGGATAGTACTCTACAAATAATTGACATTACGTTGAGTAAACTTACAAAATATCGGCGAAAAAACGCCATATTTCAATTATTCACGCTATATAGATGATCTAGCACTTTATTATTTGGATCATGCCGCCGGCCAAGCCAGGAAACGAAGAGCGTCTCGTCTGCGGCCCTATTTTACGGGAAACGACACGGTTTTTGTCGAAACTTTTACAATAACCGTCGCCAAACTACTCTATCCTAGTAGGATGTTCAACCTGGACCACTTGTAGCCACCCGTATCGCATGAAAAATCATTCCCAACGAAAAATCAAATGGCGTAATGTCTCCTTAGCCGTTGTGGCGCTGCTGCTCATCATCTCGGCTCTTTATTTTTTCCATTTTCGCCATCCGGCGGGTGCAGACAACGGGATGGGAGCACCGGGCATGGGCGCACCGGGCATGGGGGGCCGGAGCCTGGGCGGCGCGACGCCGGTACATAGCGGAACGGCCAAGCAGGCCGATGCGCCGGTTTATCTTTCCGCCCTGGGCACGGTGGTGGCGAACGCCAGCGTCACGGTAACCAGCCGGGTAGACGGTCAGCTGCTGCAGGTTTTTTTTACCGAGGGACAAAAAGTCGCCCAAGGGCAGCTTTTAGCCCAAATCGACCCGCGCAGTTATCAAACGACTCTTGAGCAGTATCAAGGAGAGCTGGCGCAAAATCAGGCGTTGTTAACCAGCGCCCAGTTGACGTTGGCGCGCTATAAGACCCTTTATGCCCAGGATTCATTAGCCCGCCAGGATTTGGAAAGCCAAACCGCCACGGTCGGGCAATACCTCGGCACCGTTAAAAGCGATCAGGCGCAAATCAACGCGGCGAAGCTGAACCTGGAATATGCGCGCATCACCGCCCCGGTCTCCGGCCGGGTGGGCTTAAGATTGGTGGATCCGGGCAATATGGTGCACAGCAGCGACACGACCGGCATCGTGACCATCACCCAAACCCAGCCGATCGCGGTGACCTTCAGCCTGCCGCAGGCTCATATCCCTACCCTGATCAAAGCCCTGCATCACGGTCAATCCCTGCCGGCGACGGCCATCGATCAGGACGGCGTTTCAGAACTCGACCAGGGCAAGCTCAATTTTATCAGTAATGAAATCGACAGCGATACCGGCAGTATCAAGCTAAAGGCGATTTTTGCTAATAACGATGAACGCCTCTACCCTAATCAGTTCGTGAACGTACGGCTACAAACCGGCGTGTTGAACGGCGCCACCGTCATTCCGTCCCAGGCGATGCAGCTAAGCAGCGACGGGGATTTCGTCTATGTCATTAAAGCGGATAATACCGTCGAACGACGGGCCGTAAAAAGCGGGCCAGCGTTCGGCGCCGATATGCAGGTGGTGTTGAGCGGCGTCGCGCCGGGCGACCGCGTGGTAACCGAAGGCATTGATCGG
>JAATGH010000201.1 GCA_015654745.1 Enterobacterales bacterium | reverse complement strand
TATCGGCTTGATTCCCGACCCATGAAAGTGATTTGACCCTTATGGAAAACCACGAAATTCACGAAGTACTGATGAACACCGCTGACCTGGTGCTGCAGGAAGCCCATGTGACGGGCGATGGCAGTCATTTTCAGGTGATCGTCGTCAGCGAACGGTTTGCCGGTATGAGCCGGATTAAAAAACAGCAGTCGGTGTATGCCCCGTTAAAGGAGTATATCGCGGACAATCGTATACATGCGCTTTCCATTAAGGCTTATACCCCTGATGAATGGCGGCGCGATCGTAAATTAAACGGCTTTTAAGCTGTTGAACCGGTCGTTCATACCCTGAATAAATCGAGTTGCAGCAAGACGGGTATATCGACGTTCGGCAGACCAGCCCCGTTAAACAGAGAGCAGTGGTAATGGATAAATTTCGTGTCCAGGGTCCAACCCGGTTAAGTGGTGAAGTGACGATTTCCGGCGCCAAAAATGCGGCGTTGCCGATTTTGTTTGCCGCGCTGCTGGCTGAAAAGCCGGTGGAAATACAGAATGTGCCAAAGCTGAAAGATATTGATACCACGATGCAATTGCTCAGCCAGCTTGGGGCGAAGGTAGAGCGCAATGGATCCGTGCACGTTGACGCCGGCGGCGTCAACGTGTTCTGCGCGCCTTATGATCTGGTGAAAACCATGCGTGCCTCCATCTGGGCCTTGGGACCGCTGGTCGCACGGTTCGGCCAGGGACAGGTTTCCTTGCCCGGTGGCTGCGCCATCGGCGCCCGGCCGGTGGATTTACATATCTCCGGCCTTGAGCAACTGGGCGCGACCATCAAGCTTGAAGAGGGTTACGTCAAGGCATCAGTCGATGGCCGGCTGCGTGGTGCGCATATCGTAATGGATAAAGTCAGCGTCGGCGCGACGGTCACCATTATGAGCGCCGCCACATTGGCGCAAGGCACCACGATTATTGAAAATGCCGCCCGTGAACCGGAGATTGTCGATAGCGCCAATTTTCTGATCACGCTGGGTGCGAAAATCAGCGGCGCCGGCACGGATAAGATTACCATCGAAGGTGTGGAACATCTGGGTGGCGGTGTTTATCGCGTGTTGCCCGATCGGATTGAAACCGGTACTTTTTTGGTGGCGGCGGCCATTTCCGGTGGGCACGTGTTATGCAAGTCCACTCGGCCGGATACGCTGGACGCGGTGCTGGCCAAGCTGCGCGAGGCCGGTGCGGATATTGAAGTCGGCCCTGATTGGATAAGCCTCGATATGCATGGCAAACGGCCGAAGGCCATCACGGTGCGTACCGCTCCCCATCCGGGATTCCCCACCGATATGCAGGCGCAGTTTAGCCTGTTGAATTTAGTGGCCGAGGGTACGGGCGTTATCACTGAAACCATCTTCGAAAATCGGTTTATGCACGTGCCCGAGCTGATTCGTATGGGCGCACGGGCCGAAATCGAAAGCAACACCGTGATCTGCCACGGCGTTGAAACGCTGTCCGGCGCCCAGGTCATGGCCACCGATCTACGTGCCTCCGCCAGTTTGGTGCTGGCGGGCTGCATCGCGGAGGGCGTTACGGTGGTGGATCGGATTTATCATATCGATCGCGGCTACGACTGTATTGAAGCCAAACTGCGCAAGCTGGGCGCCAATATCGAGCGCATCAGCGGCGAATAGCGGCCAATTGGTTTTAGCGACCGGCGGGGGAAGTTGCACCCTGCCGGTCCCGGTCGTCTCCTGGCAAATGGCACCCTTACCGACGACTGCATCATAGAGACACCGGCACCGTTGGCGGTAAACCGATATTGCCATTAATCCGATGCCGGATATTCCTGAATGGTGACTTGCAAGGTGAGCTTGGCGCCATTGCGCATAATGACCACCGGGATCACCGAGCCGGGCCGGATTTCCGCCACCTGATCCATGGTTTCTATGGCGGAGATCGCCGGTCTATTATTGACGTTGAGGATAACGTCGTTAACCTGGATACCGGCCGCCGCCGCCGGGCCACCGGCGGTGACTTCGTTGACGATGATTCCCTGCATCCGATCCAGATTCGCGCCGGTGGTGTGCAGCGGCGCCACTTCCCGCCCGCCAATGCCGATATAGCCGCGGATGACCCGTCCGTCGCGGATCAGCTTATTCATCACCTTGGTTGCCAGAGCGGAAGGAATGGCGAAGCCTATGCCCTCAGGGGTCTCCCCATTGTTGCTTTTATCGAACGACAGCGTATTGATGCCCACCAGTTCACCCAGTGAGTTGATCAGCGCACCGCCTGAGTTACCGCGATTTATCGACGCATCGGTTTGCAGAAAGTTCTGACGGCCGGAAGGACTTAGACCGACACGGCCGAGGGCGCTGATGATTCCCTGGGTCACGGTCTGGCCCAGGTTATACGGATTGCCGATGGCCATGACCACATCGCCGATATGCGGCGCGCGCTTCGGGTTAATCGGAATCACCGGTAGATTGTTGGCGTCGATTTTCAATACCGCCAGGTCGGTGAGGCTATCGGAGCCTACCAGCAGCGCTTCGTATACTCGCCCGTCCTGCAGTGCGACGATAATTTGTTCGGCGTCGTTGATCACATGCTTGTTGGTAAGCAGGTAACCCTTCTGATTCATGATCACGCCGGAGCCCAGCGTATGAATCTCCAGCGCGTTGTGGGTGGTGGTGTTCATGCTACGGTTATAGACGTTGACCACCGCCGGCGCAGCGCGACGGACCGCCGGATTATAGCTGGCGGGCGACTCGTCATCACTGTCGGTATGGCCGGCCAGCAGATTGCCGGTGGTGGAACGCAGGGTAGGCAACGCCAGCAGCAATATGCCCGCGATGATAAGACCGAAAATAACCGCACGAACAAGCTTAACCAGCATGATATCCAAATCGGGAAAGGAGACTAGCGGCAGGATAGCATGAGTTGATCGGACAACCCCATATCCAGTGCCCGTTTTTGATAATTTACCCGTTATCTTTCAAGCCGCAGGCGCGTTGGCTACGCTCTTTCACCCGAATCACTTACCAACGTAAGCTCATCAAACTGGTGCTCGCGGGCATTATGGGCAAGATCGTAAAGACGCCGTGAATCCGTCCGTGGAGGCTCGTGCGCGCCATCCCTGGCGCGCCACGCTTTACTCTTCTTACCCATCAGACCCACCGCTAGCTCACGTGCACGTTTGTCAGCAGTCGGATGAGGGCGCGCGCTGTTCAAATCTGTTTCCGACAGATTTGTCATGCGCTTCCCGCAGCTCGAAAGCTTTAGGGTAATATCAGCGCATTAACAGGAAAATACTTTCATCGCCACGCATGATATTCATGGCGATTACCGCTGGTTTGGCTTCCAACACTTTACGCAGCTGGATGATGTTTTCCACGCGGTTGCGATTAATGCCGATGATCACATCCCCTTTGTGCAGGCCGATTTGCGCCGCCGGGGTGTCTTTAGCCACATCGTCCACCGAAACGCCCTTGGTGCCGTCCTTCAACTGGCCGTTGCTCAGGGATGCGCCCTGTAGCGAGGGGGTTAATATTTCCGTGCTGGTGGTGGTCGCGGCGCTGTCATCCAGGGTAACGCTGACTTCGACCGGTTTCCCCTCGCGCAGCAATCCTAGCTTGACCGCCTTGCCCGGCGCCGTCGTGCCGATTTTCACCCGTAGTTCGGCAAAGCTGGTAATCGTCTTGCCTTCGATGGAAACGATAATATCGCCGGCCTTCACGCCGGCCTTCGCCGCGGCGGAACCGGGCAATACCTCGCTGACAAAGGCGCCGCGTTGGGTATCGATATTAAACGCCTTCGCCATATCGGCGGTCATTTCACTACCCTTAATCCCCAACAGGCCGCGTTTGACGGCGCCAAATTCGATTAACTGTTGGCTAAGGTTCTGCACCATGTTGCTCGGTATGGCAAAGCCGATACCGATATTGCCGCCGCCGGGCGCCAGAATGGCGGTATTGATGCCGATAAGCTCGCCGTTAAGGTTGATCAGCGCGCCGCCGGAGTTGCCGCGGTTAATCGAGGCATCGGTCTGGATGAAATTTTCCAGCCCTTCAAGATTTAAACCGCTGCGCCCCAGCGCTGAAATAATGCCGGACGTTGCCGTTTGCCCCAGGCCGAAAGGATTACCCACCGCCACGGCAAAGTCACCTACCCGCAGGGTATCGGAGTCGGCCATTTTTATTTCAGTCAGGTTTTTCGGCGCGGGCAGTTGCAGCAACGCCAGATCGGTCTGCTCGTCGCGTCCCACCAGTTTGGCGTCGAATTCGCGGCCGTCGTTTAGCTGGACTTTGATCTTATCCGCGCCGTTGACCACGTGGTTATTGGTAATCACATAGCCTTTCGCGGCGTTGATGATCACGCCGGAGCCCAATCCCTCGAAGGGGCGGGAATCTCCCTGCTGCTGATCGCTGGGACCGTTCGGGCCGAAGAAGTATTTAAACTCTTTCGGTAAATTTTGCCGCTGTACCGGCTGCGTACCTTCAACATGAACGCTGACTACCGCGGGAAGCACTTTTTCCAGCATTGGCGCCAGACTTGGCATGGTCTGTCCTGGCACCGTGGCGGGCAGCGCCGCTTCTGCGGGCGTCATCGAGGCCAGGCCGAGTGAGATACAAAGGGCTAAAGTGCTGAATAAAGGTGTTGTTTTCATTAAACTTATTACTCTCTTACTGTCCGGGAACGACGCCATTAATCAAAAACCTTGTTAAAACGCCACCTTGAGATACTTTATGACCTTGCCGCCGCAGCTAAAGTTCAGTGACACCATGGGAAATCGGTGCCGATGAACGCGGGGGAGATCGCCGGCGCGCCCGAGGCGCATCCATCCTATTTACGCGGTTCGCGTGTGGTTCTCAGTAAACCCGTGGCGCTTTCTGGATAATCCCTCGGCTGCATGCCCGCCGGGATCTGATCGTTATCGGCTTCCGCTTCGGTCAGTCGATCACGAAACGGGTTCTGTTCGCCGGGCAAATTCGGCAGAAGGTTACTCGATCCCTTGGCCATGTGTTGATACAACTGGCGATAATCGTCGGCCATGTTGTCCAGCAGTTCCGCGCTACGGGCGAAGTGGCCGGTCAGTTCCTGGCGGTACTCTTCCAGTTCCGCCTTGCTCTTTTCCAATTCATGCTGCAGGGTTTGTTGCTGACGAAGTTTGCGATTGCCAAACCGCATCGCGACCGCACCGATAATAATACCAACCACTAATCCAATCAGCGCATATTCCCAGGTCATAATGACTCCTATATTTGACTTCGTTGTCCCATGGGGGTGTTCTCTCTCTATGCCACTCACTATAACCGTTTATCCCGCCGGTGGGGAATCCCCATAGTGTCACTGCGTGCGTAACGGCGGTTAACGAGGGAAACTCCTCCGCTACCCGCAGCCCAAAATATCCTACTATTGTGTTCCTGTTTGCCGCTGTTTAGTATGGGGGTTCTAACAAAATCGTTACAATTAATTGTTATCAGGGAATGTTGTCAACCATGCAAGCCACCTCGCCGTTGTCCCTCTATCAGCAGACGCTGGCCCAAGGAGGAGAGTACCAGGCCGACGCCGTCCAAGCCGCGACTATGGAGAAACTTGACGCTATCCACCGCCAATTGCTGGCGCGCCGCGCGGCGAACGCGCCGGCGCAGACCGGCCTGCTGGGGCGACTGGGCAAGAAACTGCTGGGCAGACCCGCCGCCGATAACAGGCTTGAACCGGTACGCGGATTATATATGTGGGGCGGGGTGGGGCGGGGCAAAACCTGGCTGATGGATCTGTTTTTCCAAAGCCTGCCCGGAGACCGCAAGCTGCGGCTGCATTTCCACCGTTTCATGCTGCGGGTACATGAGGAGATGAACCGTCTCCAGGGACGGTCCGATCCACTGGAAATCGTCGCCGATGGGTTTAAGGCGCAAACGGATGTGCTCTGTTTTGATGAGTTTTTTGTCTCCGATATTACCGACGCCATGCTGTTGGGCACGTTGATGCAAGCGCTGTTTGCCCGGGGCATCACGCTGGTGGCCACCTCCAACATTCCCCCGCATGAACTCTATCGCAACGGTTTGCAGCGCGCGCGGTTCCTGCCTGCGATTGAGCTTATTACCCGCCATTGCGAGGTCATAAACGTAGACGCGGGTATCGACTATCGGCTGCGTACTCTAACCCAGGCCCGCATCTATCTGACGCCGCTCGACCATCACACCGCCATGGCAATGAGGGATATATTCACCCGGCTGGCCGGCGAACATCCATCAGGGGCGGAAGTGCTGACGGTCAACCACCGCCCGTTGCCGATCCTCGGCGCCCGTAACGGCGTGGTGGCGGTGGACTTTACTGCCCTATGCGTCGACGCGCGCAGCCAAAACGACTATATTGCGCTATCACGCCTGTATCACAGCGTACTGCTGCACAATGTCCAGGTGATGGGACGCGATGACGAAAACGCCGCCCGGCGCTTTGTGGCGCTGGTGGATGAATTCTACGAACGACAGGTCAAGCTGGTCATGGCCGCCGCCGTGCCGATGGACCAGCTCTATCAAGGGGAACTGCTGCGTTTCGAATACCAACGCTGCTTGTCCCGCCTGCGCGAGATGCAGAGTGAGGAGTATCTGGCCCTGCCGCACCTCCCATAGCCGTCGTCTTTCACGCCGCGGGCGCGTTGGCGGTCCTCGCTCACCCCAGTCACTTACTGGAGTAAGCTCCCGGGGTTCGCTGCGTTGCCGCCTTCCCGCAGCGCGAAAGCCATGGGCTATTAGCCGTCGTCTTTCACGCCGCGGGCGGGTTGGCTATTAGGGAGATGAAATGGCGTATTTAGCAAATATGGCAAATAACAGTCGATCTTTGCCGTGGTCTTCTCTATAATCTCGCGACCCCACGTTACAAGAAGTTTTTTTCCCAAAAACTTCGATCGCGCCAGCAACGGCTATTCGAAGGGGTAGGTTTGCTGGACTAGATAGCCGTGTGAGCCTCATAACTGTTC
>JAATGH010000029.1 GCA_015654745.1 Enterobacterales bacterium | reverse complement strand
GCCGAAGCCCATGCCAAAGGATACCCTTATCCGATTGCGGATACGCTGCGCCATGAAGTGTTTAGTCGCCGCGGCGGACTCTATTTTGGCATTGTGCATTTATTGGGTTATCCCGCCCATTATGACCGGCGGCTATTCCGCTTTGCCGACTTTAACGCTGGCTGGTATGCCAGCCGCAACGCGGCGTTTCAATCTGCCGTCAGCCGCCTTTCCGGCAAATCTCTGGCCCTGGACGGCGACGTGATAAACTATGGCGGGCAGACTCCTGGCGCAACGGAGCTGGCGATACGCACGCTGGGCAAGCGGCTCGATATGGACGCCGCGGCCATTAGAGATGCCTTGGCAAAAGGTGAAACCGCCCAGTTTGAACAAACCGACCTTTATCAGCGGGTATTCGCCCTGGCGGATCACACTCAGCGCCAGCCGTTACCTCGGGCAATATTGCCCGGCATTACCCTCAATAGCCCCAAAATTACCCGGAGTCTGACCACGGCCTGGTTTGCCAAACGGGTAGATCAACGTTATATGAGCTGCCTGGCTAAAGCCGCAGAACGATAATGCTCATCTGATGAATTAATAGCGATCGTTAAAATAAAGTTGACCGCCGGCACTGCCCGTCCTACCTTGATGGCGGGCCGGCAGCGGCCCAACTCTCCTTAAGTCAGGCTATTTATAATAAAGAGAAGGCGCACATGACTCATTCACTACCGCAAGACCTTACCTACTATCACGTCTCGGTGCCGGTTTTTATTAGGGCGTTAACCAATTTATCTTCCTTACTGCATAAGGCATCGGCATTTGCCATCGAGCGGCAGATTGATGAGTCTGACCTGGTCAATGCCCGTTTGGCACCCGACATGTTTAGCCTGGCGCGGCAGGTGCAATCGGCCAGCGACGCGGCAAAATCCTGCGCGGCGCGCTTATCCGGCCGTGAAATACCGAGTTTTCCCGATACTGAAACCACCCTTGCCCAGTTGCAGGAGCGCATCGTCAAAACCCTCGATTTTCTTAATAGCCTGCCCATTGACGCCTTCGCCGCGGCCGGCGAGCGGCCTATTGTCATGAATATGCGTGGCACCGCCCGCACGTTCAGCGGTTACGATTATCTTTTTCGGTTGGCCATACCTAATTTGTTTTTCCACGTCACCACGGCTTACGACATCTTGCGTAATCAGGGCCTGGCGATCGGTAAAAGCGATTATCTGGGGTCGTTTGATGAGTAACCGGCGGGCATAAAAAAAGGGGCGGTCAGTGATACTGACCGCCCCTTTTTTATGGCTATTATTCAAAAATTACCGCGGTACCGTGCAGTTTATTCTGGCCGGTGGTGGAAGTTATCTGGAATGATTTGGCGCCTGACTGTGCAGCTTTTGCCGCCAACTGGCTTTCCAATGAAGAGAGGTTGCTGCCGCCGGTGGCGGAAATCACCCCGACCGGCTGCTGGTTGGCCGGAGAGGAATTGACCAGGTCGGCGGCGAAACCACCAAATGATACGAGGCTCAGAGCGATGGCGGCGACGGTATATTTTACGTTTTTCATGGGTGTATTCTCGCTAAAGTTAATCGGTTTTAAAGGATGACGTTAATTTCTTAACGTTCGATAAGTAAATACTACCCTTCGTTTGCCTACCGATCAACATATTTTATTATCGATCGTTAATATATTTTGTAACGCATTGAATAATAGCGATTTAAAGTCAAAATATTTGTTTTACCCACCTCGGATGGTCCGGGTAAGCGCAAATTATATGCGCCAAAGACCGGTAGTGCTTGTATTTTATTTAATGATCGTTAATTATATAAAGGCAGTCACCACAGCTAAGAGAGGGTTTTATGGGCACACATCGTGATCCGTGTGTCAAAAAGGGGCCGGGACGGCCGAAGCAGTTTGATCGAGACGCCGCGCTGGATAAGGCACTGGTGTTATTCTGGCGCCATGGGTATGAAGCAACGTCCATGTCGGACCTGGTAACCTGCACCGGTGCCAAAGCGCCGACGCTATACGGTGAATTCGGCAGTAAAGAGGGATTGTTTCGCGCCGCCGCGGAGCGCTACAGCGTACGGTTTGCCGAACGCGGCGCACGTCTGTTAATGGATCCGGAGCGTCCGCTTGCCGCCGTGGTGGAGGCGTATTTACATGACGCCGCCGCCATGTTTACCGATGCCGATTTACCGCCCGGCTGTTTTTTAACCTGTACTTCGGCAACGCTGTCCGCATCCGCCGACGATATCGGCGGAATGTTACGCGGTCGCCATCGCCGGCGGGAAGCTCAGCTGCTGGCTTTCTTCCAGCAGCGGCAGGCGAGCGGCGAACTATCGGATCAAGTAGATAGCGCGGTATTGGCCAAAAGTCTGGTTTGCGCGCTGCACGGCATGGCGGTGCAAGCCCAGGAAGGCGCAACCCGGGCCGATCTCGACGGCATTATCGCCACCTGTATGGCGGTATGGTCCACGCTGGTGAGGCGGGTACCCGCGCCAGGCCTACGGCCATAATAGTGTCAAATCTGGAAGGCAAAAGGCCAAGCCGGCACGCGGCCATGCTATGCGCTCGCGGCGAGCGCCGCCTCCGCACTATTGGGGATATTCAGGCCGCCAACCTGGCGCCACGCTTGGCGGGTCAGGCCCCAAGCGTGGCGCCGCCGTCGATCACTATATCCTGCATGGTGATATGGCTGGCGTGCCGGGAGGCCAGGAATAAAATCGCATCCGCCACCTCTTGTGGCCGGCCAATCTTGCCCAGCGGGATGCCCAGCTTAAACTGGTCGTGGAAACCGGCAATTGTTTGCTGCTCCGCCCGATCCGTTTGCCATAAGGCGCGTTGCATTGGCGTATCGGTGGAACCGGGGGAAACCAGATTACAACGCACGCCAAACGGCGCCATCTCCAAACCCACGGTCAGGCACAGACTACGCAACGCCGCCTTGGACGCACAGTAGGCCGACATGCCCAGGCGCGGCACATGGGCGGCATTGGACGCGATACTGACAATCGCGCCGGCCCGCTGAGCGCGAAATACCGGCAGCGTATGGCGAAACAGGTTAAACGCGCCGCCGGCATTGACCGCCAGGCAATCCTGCCAGTCCGACCACGCCAGGCTGTCGGTGGCGCCCAAACGCAGGATACCGGCGCCGTTTACCAGCACATCCAACCGCGGACAATCGGCAAGTAACCCCAGGCATACCCGCCCGACCTGGCCGGCATCGGTAATATCCAGTAATTGCGTGCGAAACGGATAAGCGTCAGCGCCGAAACGCAGGTCCAGTCCCACCACGTCAGCCCCCGCCTCGGCAAATGCCAGCGCCGTTCGGTAACCGATCCCCTGCCCCGCGCCCGTAACCCAGACATGTTGGCCGCTGAAATCCAAAGATAGGGTCATTCCGTTTCCTCCGGCGCCAATAATTTCCACCAGCCGTTAAGGGTCGGTTCCCGCGCCAGCGCGACAAAATCCAGCGTCCCGCGCGCCTGCCGCCAGCGGGTGGCCAGCGCCATAATGCGCACCGAATCCAGTCCGAAGTCGATAAGATTTTCATCATCGCCCACATCTTCGCTTTCATCGTCCAGCATCGGCAGAATTTGCGCGCGCAGTTGGGTCTTGCTCAAGGGTACCGGCAGTAAATCGGCGGTCATGACTACGCGCGCGCAGCGGCCGGCGGCGTAGCGCAACGCCATTAAATGCTCATCGCGGGAAAAATCCGCCAGCGCGTCGGCCACCATGAACGGCTTAATATTGCGCATAAACGCATCGTTCGCGGTGGTCAGGCAGCCGATATGGGCATAGACCCCACAGATAATCAGTTGATCACGTTCACCGTCATTCAGCATCTGTTCCAGCGGGGAACGGTGAAAGGCGCTGTAACGCCATTTAACCAAGACATGGTCATCGGCGTCCGGCGCCAGCGCCGCAACCACCGCCTGCTGCTCTGGATACTGATTGATTCCCGGCCCCCACATATCGTTTAACAATCCCCGATCGGCGTCGCTTTGCCGGCCCGGCTGCGCGGTATAAAACACCGGGATGCCCTGGGATTTACAGTAGCGGCGCATCCCGGCGATATTTTCCACCAGACGCGTGAGCAGCGCGCTGTCCCCGCCCCAGAAATTCAGAAAATAATCCTGCATATCATGGATCAGCAGCGCGGCGCGGCGCGGCTCGAATGGCCAGTTAACGCGGTTGGCGGGCAGTTCCGCCGGCACCGGCATGGCATAGGAAACCAGGGTGGGAATAGCCATCGTTTATTCTCCTGTGGCGGGGGTGATAGTGGATGTTTCGATAAGCTCACGCAGTCGTCGCTTATCAACCTTGCCAATGGGTGTTAACGGCAGCTCGCCAACCAGTTCGAAATGATCCGGCAGCTTGAACTCCGCAACGCCAAGTTGGCGCAGATGGCGGCGCAGCGCCACGGGTTTGACCGGCGTCAAGGCCACAATATAAGCACAGCTTTTTTCACCAACCAACGCATCCGCCATCGACACCAGCGCGGCGTTAACCACCGCAGGATGGCGCAACAGCAAATTTTCGACTTCCTCGGCGGCGATTTTTTCCCCGCCCCGATTGATTTGATCTTTTTCCCGGCCCTGTACCTTCAGGTAGCCATCGGCGGTCAGCTCAATCAAATCGCCGGAACAATAAAAACCGGCATCGTCGAAGGCGGCGGCGTTATGTTCCGGGCTTTGGTAATAGCCCCGGATGGTATAGGGGCCACGGGTCATCAGGCGGCCGATCTGCCCCGCGGGCAACGGATTACCCTGTTCATCCGCCACCCAGACCTCATCATCCGGCGACATCGGGCGCCCCTGGGTAGTGAAAACATGGTGGTCATCGTCATCAAGCCGGGTGTAGTTAACCAGCCCTTCGGCCATGCCGAACACCTGCTGCAACCGGCACCCCAACTGGGCGGGTATCCGGGCGGCCAGGGTCTCACTCAGCTTGGCGCCGCCCACCTGCAGCAATTGCAGACTGGCCAACTGACCGCTATCGCCCCATTGTTCCAACGCCTGCAGCCAAAGCGCCACCGCGGGCGGCACCAGCCCGGTGACATTGATCCGGTGGCGGGCGATTAAGGGAAAGCAGAGGTTGGCGCTGGGATCCGCCGCCAGTACCACGCTGCCGCCGGCGTAAAAAACCCCCAACGCCCCCGGCGAACTGAGGGGGTAGTTATGCGCCGCCGGCAACGCGCACAGATAGCGGGTATCCCGATCGAACCGGCAAATATCCACGCTGACGCGAATACTGTAGTAGTAGTCATTATGGGTGCGGGGAATCAGCTTCGGCGTGCCGGTGCTACCACCGGAGAGTTGGAAAAAGGCCACTTCATCGGCGGGCGTCGGCGTGGCGGTAAACGCCCCCGGCGCCTCGTCCAGCCACTGCGCTAAAGAGAACGCCGGCGAACTGTCGTGATTCATGGCCACCACCCGCAATGACGGATAGGCGCGCCGCAGCTCATCGATAAACAGGTTATCGGTAAACAGGCCGTGCTGGCGATCGGCAATCAATAACGATGGCTTGATTTGAGCGGCATAGGCGGCCAGTTCGTTGCGCTGGTGGCTGAAGATGGCGTTTACCGGGGCCACGCCGATTTTCAGCAGGGCAAACAGCACCAGGTAGAATTCAGCCACATTGCCTAACTGCACCAGCGCGGTGTCGCCGGACACCAGCCCACGGCGCCGAAGCGCTGCCGCCAGCCCGGTGGATAACCGGTCGAGATCGGCATAACTGAAATGGCGTTCGCCGCAAACCACCGCCAACGCATCCCCGCCCTGATGGCGGCTCAGGATATCGGTAAGCGGTAAATCCAGCCAATACCCCTTGGCCCGGTAACGGGCCGCATCGACGTCAGGCCAACGCGTGAACTTGATACTCATCATCTCTCCTCGGCTTATTCCAATCCAAACGCATGCAGCATGGTATTAAGCTTCACCCCGGTTTCCCGCCATTCCGATTCCGGCGTGGAATCGGGCACGATACCCGCGCCGGCGAACAACCGGACCTGATTGCCCGTCACCTCGCCGCAGCGGATGGTCACCACCCATTCGCCGTCGCCCTGGTCATCACACCACCCCACCATGCCGCCAAACAGACCGCGGTCAAAAGGTTCGAGTGTCCGGATCAGCCGGCGCGCGTGGTCGGTGGGCGCACCGCACAGCGCGGGGGTGGGATGCAGCAGACAGGCCAACGACAGGGCGTTTTCATGCGAGTCCGCCGCCACCCCCTCGATGGCGGTGGCCAAATGCCACAGCGTCGGGGTATTTACCAGCCCTGGCGTTGTCGGAACCTGTAAATCCACGCTGCGCGGTGCCAGCACCCGCCGCATCTGGTCGATGACCAACTGATGTTCATAACGATCTTTTAGCGATGCCTGTAGCTGGCGCCCATTGGCGGCATCACGCTCTGGACAGGCATCACGCCTGGCCGATCCCGCCAGCGGCATGGAGTAAAACCGCCGACCGTTTTTGCGTAGCAGCAATTCCGGGCTGGCGCCCAACAGTGCGCCGCCCGCCAGCGGGACGTGAAAATTATACCCGCTGGGATTTTGGCTGATGATCCTCCCCATTAACGCCGCAATATCCACCGGCTCCCCGGTGGTGATCTCCAGCAGCCGCGACAGCACCACTTTGCTTAGCCGCCCCTGGCCGGTCGCCTCCACCGCCTGAGCCACCATGCGTTTAAACTCCGGCTCCAACGGGCGCTGGATTCTGCTGGTAACCTGCGGCAGCGGTCCGCCGGCGCGTGGCCCTTGCAACCGCACAGAGCGATCAAACGAGTAGCAGGTTTGGGGAATAAACAGCACCGCCGGCTGGCCGGCATCGAAAGGGATGGCCCCCACCATCCTTGGCCGTTCAATGCCGGCCTTCCTCGCGCGGTTAAAATGGCTCCGCAGCTCCCGCTGAAACACGCCATCCTGTTGATATCCGTCGGCCGCGCAGGTAGTCATTCTGCTGAAACATCCCCGAGTGGCAAAGCTACGGAAAGGCGACATAAAGAAAAATCCGGCGGCAAAGGCATCAGCATCGCCAGGTATGATCTGTCTCAGGGATAAAGAGTCCATGTTACCACCTCTACGGCTTAATGATAAATGCAATAAGAATAATTATCATTTGTATTGATAGCGCATAAACTACGTCGTAGAATCTGCCATGTCAATAAATGTAAAACGCCGTTTATTCGCCGATCGGAACACGACCGCCGATGATCAAACCCCCGTTACCCGCCCAAGAGGCCGGTTGCTGCAGGAAATAACCTGATGATAACAATCCACCAACGGCACAGATCCGCCATGGCCCGTTTGGCGCCGATCGGCCTGCTGGCACTGTCCGCTCTACTGCAAATAGCGCCCGCGAGCGCCCAGGAAAATTGGCCGCGGGTGATTAACGGCCCGCGCGGCAGCATCACCTTGACGCAAATGCCGCAACGCATTGTCTCGACCAGCGTGACCCTTACCGGCACGCTCTTGGCCATCGGGGCGCCGGTTATTGCCAGCGGCGCTACCACTCCCAATAACCCCGTGGCGGACGATCAGGGTTTTTTACGACAATGGGGTGAAGTGGCAAAACACCGGCAGGTTAAGCGGCTGTATATTGGCGAAGCCAATGCCGAAGCCGTCGCCGAGGAAAATCCCGATCTGATCGTGATCGCCGCCACCGGCGGCGACTCGGCCCTGCGCCTCTATGATCAATTGTCTACGCTGGCGCCCACGCTGGTTGTCAGCTATGACGATCAAAGCTGGCAACAACTGGCGCGGGATTTAGGCCGGGCCACCGGCCACGAAGCCGGAGCCGAGGCGGCCATCAGCCAATTCGACGCACGGGCGCAGGCGCTGAAATCGCGTCTGACGTTGCCGCCGCAGCCGGTTTCAGCCTTGGTCTATCAGCGGGACGGCAAAGCGGCCAATGTATGGACCGCCGACTCCCCACAAGGCCAGCTGTTGCGCCAATTAGGCTTTACGCTGGCCGAACCGCCCGGTTCGTTGGCCGCCGGCCAAAGCATGGGCCGGCGCCAGGATATTATTCAGCTTTCCGGGGAGAACCTGGCCGCCGGCCTGAATGGCCAGAGCCTGCTGTTGTTTGCCGGCAACGACGCCGACACCCAAGCCCTGTTGGCCAATCCGTTCCTGGCGCATCTCCCCCCGGTGCGCAATCATCAGGTCTATGCCCTGGGCAACGATACCTTTCGCCTTGATTACTACAGCGCCGGCCATCTGTTGACTCAGTTGGAACGCCGCTTTATCCCTCAATAAATCCCGGTTCAGCGCCTGGCGGGGCAGCGCGCATGGTTCTCCACCGCCTTGGCGGCGTAAACCGGCTCGGCGCGTCAGGGTTTGATCGAGGATTCGGCCCCGTCCACCGCGCGCAGCGCAAACTCCAGTATCAGGCCGACGCCGGCGGCGCCCAGACCAAAGGTCGCCGCGGCCGGAACCGGCATAATCACCGTGCCCAACCCACCGATGACCAACGCGCCGAGGGCGTCGCCGGTGACGTTTTGCGCGGTCCACAGACCGTTTACCCGCCCCAGCAGTTCATCGGGCGTAAGCTGCTGTATCAGCGCATATTGCAACAGTGAATTGAGCGCGCTGAAATATCCGAACCCGGCCAAGCACAACAGCGCGAGCCAATAGTAGGACTGCAGACTGAAAATGCCGACGGCGATAAACGCCGCGACGGCGGTGAACAGCAGCAGCCGGCCCGGACGCGGCGCGGCGGTGAT
>JAATGH010000322.1 GCA_015654745.1 Enterobacterales bacterium | reverse complement strand
TGCAATGCTCGGGATAACTCACGAATGCCGATATTCAGATCGTCCAGGGTCTCTGCAATGATTTCACCGGGGTGCGGCGGATTGAACATAGTCATCAGTGATAATCCTCATAGTTAACGATATAGGCGTTGCCATCCATAACTGACAGGCGTAAGCGAAGTTTACCAGAATGCTTCGCATCGATTTGTGCTTTAGTTGCCGGATGCACTCCCTTGCTATTGTTATGGAGTTGTTCAACAAGTTCCTGTTCGATCTGCGCAAGTTACCGCACGTCTCCTCGACTGGGTGTTGATATGCCTCCAGACGCGGCCTAGACCATAAAATATTGCACCTAAACCGCCGACAAAAAAACCAACCGGCCAGTTTGTCAAATAGGAGAGGGCGATGGCGGTCCACACGGTGACCAGCGAAAGGACGACCGAGAGTAGTATTGCCAGCAACGGACTGTCCGTCAGGGTTCGCGCGACGGCAGCCGGACCGACCATCAGGCTGAATACCAATAGCGCACCCACTACCGGCAATGAGAGCGCCGTGGCAAGCGCCAAGATCGTCAGGAACCAGAGCTCCATGCGCCGTGAACTCACCCTTTGGACTTCCGCCAGCTCGGGGGATATAGAGCAGAGTAATAACGGGCGGAATAATACCGCGGCAATCGCAACCGAAAGGGAGCCAATGGCCGCAACGGGGAGTATCTCGGTTGTGCTGACGCCGAGGACTTCGCCGAACAGCAAGGCATAGACTTGCTGTGAATACTGTCTGCTCATGCTCAAAAAAAGCGTTCCAAGGGCGAGCAGCATCACCAGGGAAAGCGCCGTTGCGACCTCATGGCGACCCAGACGACCGAGCTGGCTTATCCCGATGACACCGAGTCCGGCAAATGCAATCAGGCCAAAGAGCGTATTCACCCCGAGCAGACTTGCCAGCGCGGCTCCGGGAAATGTACCCAAGGGCAAGGTATGAGCAGCGAAAGAGGAGCTTCGTATCACGACAAAAAAGCCGACAAAACCGGCCACTGCCGCCACAAGAGTGGCGACAATCCAGGTATTGATCATAATACTTGAGAACATGAGCCGGCCTCCCTTAGCCACTGAATCCACCCTGTTACGATATACAATACAAAAATAAGCGAAACGATAAAAAAGCTCACCGGCCAACCGTGGCCGGGGGTCCAATAAAAGCTGTCATATGCCAGGAAAATGCCGCCCCAGGTGGTTATAAGGCCTATCGATGCAGCGAGTAAAATTGCCTGGCCTGGTCTCTTCACCAGACGTAGGGCAATCGCCGCCGGACCGATCAATAGCGCGGTGGATAAAACCGCGCCGACCGTCATAGCGGAAAGCGCCACCGCCAGAGCCAATATCATAAGATGAAGTAAACTAATTACACGCACCCGAATGCCGATTACAAGCGCAAGTTCGCTATCCAGAGAACAAAGAAGTAACGGACGATACAGTAGCGCAACCATAAATAACGCGCCAAAACCGATGGTCAGGGCAAGGGGGATAATCGATGCGGGAATAGCAAACATCGATCCGAACATGACGCTGACCGCCGCTCCGGTTGTGCTGTGGGTGATGACATCAAAATAGAGAAATAGCGCTGACAGGCCCAGTCCTGCGCCTAATATGATTCCGGTTATCAGGTCACGTTCCCGGGCCCGGCGAATGCCGATAAGTTCTATTCCTGCCGCCCCTAGCAGCGCCAAGCCAAGGAACCCAAGAAGGGGATTGATCCCCAGCAGAAAAGACAGCGATCCGCCTGCGCTGCTGATGTCGGCAAGCGCATGGCCTGCGAACGACTGGCCGCGGATAACGGTAAATACGCCAATCACGCCTGATACCACGGCGGCACCGCCGCCGATCATCATCGCCGTATGTATAGGGTCACTTGAAAAGAAACCGGATGCGAAAATTGCATGTAAAAGAGAAAGCATGATTGATTATATGATCCCGGGGCCATGTATCAGATTCGGTTCAACGGCACGTCGGCTGTCAGTATCGACAGTGGCCGCGATGACCAAAATTCTTCCGTTTACCCGGATGACATCAATGTGATAGCCATAGAGTTCACTCAACACCTCGGTTCGTACCACGTCCTCGGTCTTTCCGCTTACGGCCCGTCCATTGGCCAGGTATACGATGCGATCCATGACTGAAAGCAATGGGTTCATGTCATGGGCGGAAAGTAAAAGCGTCACGTTATGTTCAACGGATAACCGGCGTAACAGCGATACAATTTCGGCCACGCTCCTCATATCAAGATTAGCCAGCGGTTCATCCAATAATAAAAGTCGAGGTTGTCGTATCAAGGCATGGGCAATCAATACGCGTTGCTGCTGGCCGCCCGACAGGCTGCCGACACGTTTGTCGGCAAAGCCCTCCGCACCGACCGCATTAAGCATCTCATCCACCTTATTGCTGCGTTCTTTGGACGAAAAGGGGAAACCGAGCCGATGGCCATCAAGACCAAGGGCAATCAAATCCTTCGCACGCAGCGGAACCTCAGGATCAAGCAGGATTTTTTGCGGTACATAGCCCACCGAGGTATGTCCGGCGCGACCGGAGGTCCCCTCAATGTGGATGTTTCCCTGGTCGAGCACTTGAAAGCCCAGGATAGTCCGCAGTAGCGTGGTTTTACCGGAGCCATTGGCGCCGATCAGTCCGCAAAATTCACCTGCTTTTAGGGAGAAGCACACCTCCTGAAGCACTGTACGCCCGGAAAATGAAACGCTTGCGTTATTCACGACGAGCAATTCGTTTTCTTTGGCCGTCATTTTATTGGCCTGCCTTCAGAGCCACGGTAGAGACATTGTCGGTTACCGCTTTGCTCAAGGCGGTAATTTCGGCCAACATCCATGATTGATAGTGATATCCCGGTGTCGGCATGGTTTCGTAAACACCGACAACGGGGATATTGTTTTGTTTGGCCAAAGAGAGGAACGATTGAGTCAACGGGTCCGTAACTTGCTGGTTATAAACGAATACTTTAACCTTGTGGTCGCTGAAAAGTGCGTTTTGCGTGGTGACGTCCTGAGGCGAGGGATCGGTACCATTCATTACTGCCGCCTCAAGATTAAAAGGTGTCGCAATATTGACGCCTGCCGCCTTGAGCAAATAATCGGCCACCGGCTCGGTAACGGCCACAGGAGTATCACCATGGTTTTTTTTGAACGCGGCAACGGCATTTGTCCATGGCGCAAGGGAAGCGTCAAATTTTTTCAGATTGGCTTGGAAATAGGCAGCCTGCGTCGGCATC
>JAATGH010000260.1 GCA_015654745.1 Enterobacterales bacterium | reverse complement strand
GGCGACCGCGTGGTAACCGAAGGCATTGATCGGTTGAACACCGGCAGCAAGGTGACGGTGGTTGATACGCCGGTGGACAGCGGCGTTAAGCTACCGGCGAAAGTCGCGTCGGCCGCCGACGGCGGCAAAGCATCAACAACATAGGGCGACGGCAAGGCCGAGGTAAAGGATCCGGCCGCCGCCGGCGGTAAGGCTACGCCGGCAACCAGAGGCGCCGCCGCCCAATGAACCCATCTCGCCTGTTTATCCAGCGGCCGGTCGCCACCATTCTCCTCATGATCGGCGTGTTTATCTCCGGTGTATTTGCCTATCGCATGCTGTCCACCTCCGCCCTGCCGCAGGTGGATTATCCAACGATCCAGGTCACCACGCTCTACCCGGGCGCCAGCCCCAGCGTCATCGCCTCATCGGTGACCGCCCCGCTGGAGCGCCAGCTTGGCCAAATGGCGGGCCTGAGCCAGATGTATTCCACCAGTTCCGGCGGCGCGTCCGTTATTACGCTGAAATTTTCGCTCGATCTTTCTCTCGATGTGGCCGAGCAGGAAGTCCAGGCGGCGATCAACGCCGCTGACAGCCTGCTGCCCACCGACCTGCCGAATCCGCCCACCTACAAGAAGGTCAATCCGGCGGATACGGCGGTGATTACCCTGGCGGCCACATCGGACACCCTGCCGCTGATTAAAGTGCAGGATTTGGTCAATACCCGTATCGCCCTCAAGCTGTCGCAAATTTCCGGCGTGGGCATGGTGACGTTAGCCGGCGGCCACCAGCCGGCCATCCGGGTGCGCATGGATCCCCGCGCCCTGGCGGCACACCATCTGACGCTGGAAGATGTGAATACCCTGATAGGCAATAGTAATGTCAACGGGTCGAAGGGGGGATTCGATGGCATCCACCACTCCATTACCATTGACGCCAACGACCAGCTGCGCACGGCGGCGGAATACGGCAACCTGATCCTGGCGTATCAGAACGGCGCCGCACTGCGCCTGCGCGATATAGCGCAAATCGACGAGGCGGAGGAAAATATTTATCAGTCCGCGTGGGCCAACCGCCGCCCGGCGATAGTGATAAGCGTACAGCGTCAGCCCGGTGCGAACGTTATTTCGGTGGTGGATAATATCAAAGCCCAATTACCCACGCTGCAGGCCGCCTTGCCCGAGGGGGTAAAGGTGGAGATTTTGTCCGACCGTACACAAACCATTCGTTCATCAATCAGCGATGTGCAATTTGAGCTGCTGTTATCCGTAGCGCTGGTGGTGATGGTCACATTTCTGTTTTTACGCAACCTGGCGGCCACGCTGATTCCCAGTATCGCCGTACCGCTATCGCTGGTGGGTACGTTCGGCGTGATGTACCTGGCCGGGTTCAGCCTGAACAATCTGTCGTTAATGGCGCTGACGGTGGCCACCGGTTTTGTCATCGATGACGCCATAGTGGTGGTGGAAAACATTTCGCGCCGCCTGGAAAATGGCGAAACGCCCATGCAGGCGGCGCTGAACGGATCCGCGCAAATTGGCTTTACGATTATTTCTTTGACCTTCTCGCTGATTGCGGTGCTGATCCCGCTGCTGTTTATGGGCGATGTGGTCGGCAGACTGTTTAGGGAATTCGCCATTACCCTGGCGGTATCGATACTGGTTTCCATGGTGGTATCGTTAACGCTGACGCCAATGCTGTGCGCCTACCTGCTGCGCCATATTCCCGAGGAGAAGCAAAGCAGATTTAATCGCAAGGGCGGCCAGCTGTTCGACCGACTGGTGGCCGGTTATGATCGCTGGCTGACGGTAGTACTTGACCACCAGCGCCTGATGCTGCTGGTGGCCCTGGCAACCCTGGCGCTCACCGCCCTGCTGTATATGATCGTGCCAAAAGGCTTTTTTCCACCGCAGGACACCGGCCTGATCCAGGGCGTCACCGTGGCGTCGCAGGATGTCTCATTTAGTGAAATGGCCAAGCGTCAGCAGCGGCTGGCGGATATTATCTTGCAAAATCCGGCGGTGGCGAGCGTCTCATCCACTATCGGCATCGATGGTAATAATACCAGCCTGAATAGCGGACGCCTGCAGATTAACCTTAAACCCTTTTCGGATCGCGACGACCGTTCCGATGTCATTATCAGCCAGTTGAAACAGGCCACGCAAAATGTCGCCGGAATCGCGCTGTATATGCAGTCCGCGCAGGATTTGACGGTGAACGATCAGGTCACGCCCAGCCAGTACCAGTTCACCCTGGATGATGCGGATAGCGAAAACCTGGTGACCTGGACGCCGAAACTGATGGCGGCGCTCAAGCAACAGCCGCAGTTCAGCGATGTGGTGAGCAATCTGCAGGATCAGGGACAGGTCGCCTATGTGGAGCTGAACCGCGACGCGGCGGCGCGTTATGGCATTACCGCCGCCGACGTGGACGATGCCTTGTATGATTCCTTCGGCCAACGCCTGGTCTCCACTATTTTTACCCAGTCCAACCAGTATCGAGTGGTACTGGAAGTCGAACCGAAATATCAGCAGTCCC
Source organism: Enterobacterales bacterium (assembly GCA_015654745.1). Taxonomy (GTDB): domain Bacteria; phylum Pseudomonadota; class Gammaproteobacteria; order Enterobacterales; family Enterobacteriaceae; genus Acerihabitans. The sequence continues at coordinate 812 of JAATGH010000260.1, read as the reverse complement.
CGGCGTCGTTTGACGATATCTATCTGGCCACCAACCTGACCAGCACCGGTTCGAGCAGCTCGGCCAGCACCAGTACGTCCACAAGTGCCAGCAGTACGTCCAGCTCTTCCACCACCTCCAGCTCCAGCACATCCACCACCAGCGTCGGGATGGTCAAGCTGACCTCCATTGCCAAGATTCACCTGCGTACCGGCTCTTTACTTTTTGCCCGGCTTAATCAGTTTCCGGCGGTAACGCTGTCGTTTAACCTGCGCTCCGGCTATTCCCTGGAGGATGCGCAGCAGGCCATCACGCGGGTCACCGGACAGTTGAACCTCCCCACCAGCATCACGTTGCGTTACCAGGGCGAGGCGTCGGCCTTCCAAAATTCCACCGACAATACCCTGTGGCTGATATTGGCGGCGCTGCTGACCATGTATGTGGTGCTGGGCATTTTGTATGAAAGCTTTATCCACCCGGTGACGATTTTATCCACCCTGCCTTCGGCGGCGGTCGGCGCGCTGCTGACGCTGCTGTTCGCCAATACCGAGTTTAGCCTGATCGCGTTGATCGGCGTGATCCTGTTGATCGGTATCGTCAAGAAAAACGCCATCATGATGATCGATTTCGCGCTGGATGCGGAGCATCGGCAGCTCCTCTCGCCGCGCGAGGCGATCCATCAAGCCTGTCTGCTGCGTTTCCGGCCGATTTTAATGACCACCATGGCGGCCCTGCTGGGGGCATTGCCGCTGATGCTGGCGCACGGTTCCGGCGCGGAACTGCGCCTGCCGCTGGGGCTGGTCATCGTTGGCGGGCTGGTGTTCAGCCAGGTG
>JAATGH010000350.1 GCA_015654745.1 Enterobacterales bacterium | reverse complement strand
TGACCACCGCCCTGCGGCATACCCAAGGCCATAAACAGGAAGCGGCCCGGTTATTGGGCTGGGGCAGAAATACCCTTACCCGTAAATTAAAAGAGCTGGGAATGGAATAAGCCTAGATAATAAAAATGCAAAATAACTCGCATAATTGGCGTTATTTTGCTCTTTACTTCCTTGTGCCAGTCAGTATGATCTTGTCGCTGAATGGGAGGGAAGATCATGTTGAATTCAATAATGAGTTTCATAATCCACGGCGCGGATATGACCGCCGCCGTTGGCCACGCACCCCAAACCGCGCTTGCCGCCATTCTCTGCGCCGCGCTAATCAATCTGTTGAGCTAACCGCGGCAGCTCGCTATTCATCCCCTATCACGAAGCCCATCCGGGATCAGGGCCTGCCGCTATCACGCAATATGCCTAGATAACCCGCGAGAACTGATGCTGGCGCGCTTTATTGCGTAAATAGATATCAAAGCACATGCAGATATTGCGAATCAACAGACGGCCTTTTGCGGTGACGCTGATCCACCGATCGGTAATCTCCACCAGCCCGTCACTCTCCAATGGCGCAAGCAGGGCCAGGTCATCGGCAAAATAGTCGGTAAAATGCACGGCGTAGCGTTTTTCCAGCTCGGCGTAGTCCACCCGGAACTGGCAAATCAGCCCCTTGATCACATCCCTTCTCAGACAATCATCAGCCGAAAGCGCGACGCCGCGCCACAGTCCGTTGCCCTGACGCGCTACGCTTGCCTGGTAATGGTTCATCTCTTTTTGATTCTGAATATAGCTATCCCCGATCATACTTATCGCCGAGATGCCCATCCCCAACAAATCACAATCGCCCTGGGTGGTATAACCCTGGAAATTGCGATGCAATTTCCCCGCGCGCTGCGCAATGGCCAGGTCATCATTCGGGCGGGCGAAATGGTCCATGCCGATAAATTGATATCCCGCATCGCAAAGCGTCATGATGGTATGTTGCAAGATTTCCATTTTCTGTGCGGCATCGGGCAGATCGGCCGTTTTGATCTTGCGCTGGGCGGCAAACAGCGCCGGCATATGGGCATAATTAAACACGCTAAGACGCTGGGGATCGAGTTCAATCACCCGCTCCAGGGTATGTTGAAAGCGCGCCAGGGATTGACGAGGCAAGCCGTAAATCAAATCAATGTTGGTCGAGAGAAAACCGAGTTTCCTGGCCCGATCGATCAGCGCAAAAATTAAGCCTTCATCTTGCTGCCGATTCACCAACTGCTGCACCTCGGGGTTAAAATCCTGCACCCCCATGCTGATACGGTTGAAACCCTCATTATGGAGGTGATCCATCATCCCGAGCTCAATCTCGCGCGGATCGATCTCGATGGACAGCTCGGCATCCGGCGCGAGTATGAAGTGTTGGCGCAGCAAACGCATCAGGCGGGATATTTGCGCCGGAGACAAAAAGGTGGGTGTACCACCGCCCCAATGCATCTGGGTGACCAGACGGCCGGCGAATAGCGGCGCCCGGCTGCGGATCTCCCGCTCAAGGACGTCAAGGTAGCGATCGGCTTTTTCCGGCTGGCGGGTAACGATTTTGTTACAGCCGCAGAAATAACACAGCTTATGGCAAAACGGCAGATGCAGATACAGGGATAACGGCCGGTCGGGATAGCGCGCCACGGCCAATCTGAACATCGTCTCGTCATACTGCTCGTTAAATTCCAACGCGGTGGGATAGGACGTATAACGCGGCCCGGATTGATTATATTTTTGAATAAGGACCGAATCCCATACTATCGCTGGCACTGACATGGCTGGCTACTCCTTAGGATATCTGCGCCGGCGCCGTTTGACGGGCGTAACCGCTCTCAGCCCGACGGCACGACGAGCCGTTGATAATCGTTCTTTACGCCGGGAAAGCCGCCATAGTTTACTCAATAACCATACTAAATAACATGCCGGCAGTACCACGACCAATACCAGTAATGGGTTCACACGTTAACGGCTATCTTTCTGGCCACGTTTTAACAATTGCAGCATATCTTCCTTTTTGTCATCGTCTTCTTCGTCATCGTCATCCAGCTCAATGCCCAGCAGCGTCATCAGCTCATCGATACGATCCAACGTCTTATCAACATAACCCTGCTCAGCGGGGGCTAGGGTCTCATCCCGCTCCAAACGCTGCAATAATTCGTCCAGGCGCTCATCGTTTTCCAGAAGATCCAATTCCTCTGCGGCGGAAAGGGTTTTGGTTGGAATGAAAATCTGCTGATCCACCGGTTTCGGTTTTTTCACCACGGCGGTGGCGGCAATCAGCGGTACCGGCTTTTTACTGCCGATGCGCGGATCAGGCTTGGTGCCCTGCCCGGTTCGTCCGCTGTCCTTATTTCCTTCCTGGGCGCGGGACCCCGAGGCCAAACCGCGGCGTTTTTTCTGGCGCTGACGCGCGCGGCCTTCGACATTGAGTTCTTCGCGGCTTTTACGTTTATTCTTTGCGACCGCCGGCTTACGGCGCCCGTCTTTACCTGATGGATTCATGATCTCTGCTCTTGAGTAAAGTAATTAGTGATGGAATTGCGGCGGAATCTATCAGAAACCCTACCAATAAAAAAGGTGGCAGTTAATCTGCCACCATAAAGATGAAGGTGCTCCGGGAGAAAAACATCCCGCGCGATGGACCTGATTCACTTCCTGTGTATCGATTTATCGCTGTGATGATGTTTTATTCTACTCCATATGAAGCAGATTGGTTAGAGCGTATTCCCTTACACGCGCTCATCCTAAGCAGAATTCTTCCGTATAAAGAGCAAAGAAATGGCGCTCCTTGCCGTATCAGCTAATGTAGCTCGGCAAGATTACCGTTCAAGCCTATCTGAGGTTCAAAACAAGGTATTTTGACAAAGATAATTAATTAACTTTATGATTTGTAATAAATTAATATTTATTTAAACGAGATAGCGTCTTTAGCATCCAGCCAATATCTTACAGGGGTAAAGCAGTAAAAACTTACGTTAAAACGCTATCTTGCTAAAAACCCGCCATATCCTCGCGGGGTAGTACGGGCGGCAAAAGATAAAAACGGCTTTTTACCCTATTGCACGTATAATTGACGGCAATACGCCATCCTGAAGGAGAGGAAGCACTTGACCACCTCATACAACTATCACATGACACACTTTGTCATGAGCGCCCCCGATATCCGCCATTTGCCCACGGATACCGGTATTGAAGTCGCCTTCGCCGGGCGTTCCAACGCGGGTAAATCCAGTGCGTTAAACACCTTGACCAACCAAAAAGGGCTGGCACGAACCAGTAAAACCCCCGGACGCACGCAATTAATCAATTTATTTGAAGTCGAAACGGACGTGCGTTTAGTGGATTTACCGGGCTACGGTTATGCCGAAGTACCGGAAGAGATGAAAATCAAGTGGCAGCGCGCGCTGGGTGAATATCTGCAAAAGCGGTTTAGTCTCAAAGGATTGGTGGTATTGATGGACATCCGCCACCCCATGAAAGATCTGGATCAGCAAATGGTGCAATGGGCGGTGGGAGTTGATATTCCCGTCTTGGTCCTGCTAACCAAGTCTGACAAATTGGCTTCCGGCGCCTGCAAGGCGCAGGTTAACCATGTCAGGGAAATCGCCGCGGCATTTGATGGCGATATTCAGGTCGAAGCGTTCTCGTCCCTGAAAAAAACCGGTGTTGATAAACTGCGCTTAAAGCTTGATGACTGGTTCAACACGATCCCGCCAGCGGCGGACGTGGAAATAACTGAAGATCTTTAACGCCCCGCCGGGCCGCCAAAGCCTGCTGATACGCAACATTCCCTAGGTAACGCCCAATAAGAAACGCCCCAGCCAATAATGACTGGGGCGGCTAATATTTAGCCAAATCCGATTACGTGAAGTAAAAGGTCTGAAAGATAGAACATCTTACCTCTGTACCCTACGTCTGTAACTTTACATCAATTTATCTCGGGGCAAAAGAATTTTTTGTAGTTTAATTTCATTATAATGAGATCCTATGACCAGTTCTGCCTGACTGAATCACCTTTTTGTGTAGCTTAATTACAAAAAAAGCTTATTGTTTCGCCACTTAATGCGCTTGATCCCAATTTTCCCCCACGCCAATATCCACCCGTAGCGGGACATCAAGCACAAAACATCCCTCCATTAAGGCCTTGATTCTTTGGTTTGCCGATTCCACCGCGTCACGATGCGCCTCGAAGACCAACTCATCATGTACCTGCATAATCATACGCACCGCCGGCCGCTCTTCCTGCAACCAGGCATCAATGGCAATCATCGCGCGTTTAATAATATCGGCGGCGGTACCCTGCATCGGCGCATTAATCGCCGCACGTTCGGCCGCTTTTTTACGGGTACCATTACGGGAGTGTATATCGGGCAGATAGAGCCGCCGACCGTCCAGGGTGGAGACATACCCTTGTTCCGATGCCTGTTTGCGCGTGCGCTCCATATACTCCAAGACGCCGGGATAGCGTTCGAAGTAGAGATTCATATAACGCTGCGCTTCTGCTCGGCCAACCGACAGCTGACGCGCAAGTCCGAAGGCGCTCATACCATAAATCAAGCCGAAATTGATCGCCTTGGCGCTACGGCGTTGCTCGTTAGAGACCTTATCCAATGCCAGGCCGAACACCTCGGCGGCGGTCGCCCGATGAATATCCTTTCCTTCGGCAAACGCCCGCAGCAGCCCCTGATCCCTGGAGAGGTGCGCCATAATACGTAACTCGATTTGTGAATAATCCGCCGCCACGATAACTGAACCCTTAGGCGCAATAAACGCCTGCCGGATCCTGCGCCCTTCATCATTGCGCACGGGGATGTTCTGCAAATTGGGATCGCTGGAGGAAAGACGGCCGGTAGCGGTAATTGCCTGATGATAGCTGGTGTGCACCCGTTTCGAAAACGGGTTGATCATTAAGGGTAACTTGTCGGTGTAGGTCGACTTGAGTTTAGCCAATCCCCGGTATTCCAAGATAAGCTTCGGCAACGGATAATCCAGCGCCAGTTCGGCCAGAACTTCTTCATTGGTCGAGGGCGCGCCGCCCGGAGTCTTTTTCAAGATGGGCAATTTCTGCTTATCGTAGAGAATACCCTGTAATTGCTTGGTGGAAGAGAGATTAAAGGGTTCACCCGCCAGCTCGTGGGCTTCTAGCTCCAACTCGCCCAGCCGCTTGGTCAACTCCACCGAATGCGCGGCAAGAATCTTCTCGTCGATCAACACCCCGGTACGCTCGATGCGCGACAGCACCGGCACCAAAGGCATTTCGATCTCTTCAAACACCTTCTTCAAACCACCGTCTTTTTCAATTCTCGGCCACAGTTTTTCATGCAGGCGTAGAGTGACATCGGCGTCCTCGGCAGCGTAGGGTCCCGCCTGTTCAAGGGCTATCTGGTTAAAGGTCAGCTGATTTTTACCCTTACCGGCAATGTCCTCAAAGCCCACCGTAGTATGTTTCAGATAGCGTTCCGCCAGGCTGTCCATATCATGGCGACCCGACACGCTGTTCAATACATAGGATTCAAGCATGGTATCGAAGGCAATTCCGGCGAGCTCAATATCGTAGCGTTGTAATACACCGCGATCGAATTTGAGATTCTGGCCAATCTTGCGAATCGCAGGGTCTTCAAGCAGTGGTTTCAGCAGCGCCAAAACTTCATTCACGTCCAACTGATCGGGCGCATCAAGGTAATCATGACCTAAGGGTAGATAGGCGGCTTCACCGGGCACCAAAGCAAATGAGACTCCCACCAGGTGGGTGGTTAGCGTATCCAGACTATCGGTTTCCGTATCGAAGGCAAAGAGGCCGGCCTGCTTGATCCTGTCAATCCAGCGTTGCAGATCCGCCAACTGATAAATCACCTCATATCCCGCTTGGGATAGCTGCTCCCCCTGTTCCTCATCGGCGGCGGAAGGAGAAGCGTTGAAAGGCGTTGGCGCGCTTGCGCTTAAGCCCTTGCGACCCTGGAGCCATTTACCCTCTTCCAGATCAGCCTGCCAGCGTTTGAACTCATATTTTTTGAACAGCTGCTGCAGTTCAACCGCATCAGGCGCCGTCACGGTTAACTGATCAAAGGGCAGCTCTAACGGCACATCGGTTTTAATCGTTGCCAATTGATAGGACAGATAAGCCAGTTCTTTATTTTGCTCAAGCTTTGGCGCCATGGTTTTCGCGCCGCGAAACGTCAGGTCGCCAACGCTCGCGAGATCGCCATAGATACTGTCCAGGCTACCCAACCCTTGCAACAATGCCTGAGCAGTCTTTTCTCCGACGCCGGGCACGCCTGGAATGTTATCCGAACTGTCGCCCATCAGCGCGAGGTAATCAATAATCAGCTCCGGGGGAACGCCAAACTTCTCGCGCACCTCCTCCGGACCCAGAATGGTATTGGACATGGTGTTGATGAGGGTAATCATCGGCGACACCAGTTGCGCCATATCTTTGTCGCCAGTACTAATCAGCACCTCACGCCCAGCACGCTGCGCTTCAAGCGCCAGAGTACCGATAACATCATCCGCCTCGACACCCGTCACCGCCAGCAACGGCAATCCCATGGCCTTGACCATTTGATGCAGCGGTTCAATTTGGCTGCGCAAGTCATCAGGCATCGGTGGCCGATGCGATTTGTAATGCTCAAAAAGCTCATCGCGGAACGTTTTGCCCCTGGCGTCAAAAACCACCGCAATATGGGTGGGCTTGTACTGCGTCAGCAGGCTTTTAAGCATGTTGAGCACGCCATACATGGCGCCGGTCGGCTCCCCCGCGCCGTTGGTTAGCGGGGGGAACGCATGATAAGCACGATAAAGATAAGAGGAACCATCAACCAGAATTAACGGATTGTCTGCAATG
>JAATGH010000217.1 GCA_015654745.1 Enterobacterales bacterium | reverse complement strand
CCTTTCGGTGCGGGGGTTTTCTTGAGATTTAAGCTTGTTTAGTAAGCTTTTCTTCGTCCAAGTGCAGCCCCGCACGGTGGGATAATAATCACCACCACACTAATCACGACTAGGCTAATCACTTGGACAAAGGCATTCATAAATAGGTTTTCATTACTTCTGGTCGAATGAATACCTACAGAGTTATCACAGTTTCCGGCCCACTGACAACCTTTTTTTGGCATTTATCCCATTAGGCCTTGACCTTGAAAAGCATAATTATTTTTATAATCAATTATTTGCCTTATTATGATTTTTTTTCATTTTCCTAGGTGAAATCAACGGAAACCATCTGACTTGGTGACATACCTGGAACTCCGCCGCAGAAAAACGGCACCTATTCCCAATTTACCTATTTTTTTATGAAGCCGCTCCAAGAGCTTGCCGATGACCGGGCGACGCACAGACGGAACGGGCATGATAAGGCACGCAATCAGCACGGCCAAGGGAGGCAAGTATGTCGCTGGCGGTGATTTATACTCGCGCATCAATCGGTATCCAGGCGCCGTTAATCGCGGTAGAAGCCCATATCAGCAAAGGCCTGCCGGGTTTTACGCTCGTGGGTCTCCCCGACGCCACGGTAAAAGGCGCGCGCGATCGGGTACGCAGCGCACTGCTGAATAATGGTTTCGACTTTCCGGCGCGGCGCATCACCGTTAGCCTGGCGCCGGCGGATTTGCCCAAGGAAGGCGGTCGTTATGATTTACCCATTGCCCTGTCGATCCTAGCCGCGTCTGAACAGCTTGCGGCACCAAAACTGCCTGATTTTGAATTTCTCGGCGAACTGGCGCTTTCGGGGGAGCTGCGGCCGATAAAGGGGTCCATTCCCGCAGCGCTACAAGCGGCGCTCGCCGGGCGCCGGCTGGTGCTCCCCGCCCACAATCGCAGCGAAGTCAGCCTTGTGGCAGACAGCGGCGTGATGGTAGCCGCCGATTTACGCCAGGTTTGCCTTTTTATACAAAATCAGGCCGAACTTGAAACCGTACCGGCGCTTGGCGCCCCATCGCTCGTGTATGGTGGCGACGACCTCAGCGATATTACCGGTCAACAACAGGCCAAACGCGCGCTGGAGATTGCCGCCGCCGGTGGCCATAATTTGCTGCTGCTCGGACCGCCCGGGACCGGTAAAACGATGTTGGCCAGCCGTTTACCCGGCATAATGCCTCCCCTGGGCGATATGGAGGCCATAGAGACCGCTTCGCTCATTAGCCTGACAAACCCTGACGCCGCGCTCACCCAATGGCGCCAACGGCCGTTCCGCGCCCCTCACCACAGTGCCTCGATGGCGGCACTGGTCGGCGGAGGCGCACTTCCCCGGCCGGGAGAAATTTCCCTGGCCCATAATGGCGTGTTGTTTCTTGATGAATTGCCCGAATTCCAGCGCAAGGTGCTTGATGCACTGCGCGAACCGCTGGAATCTGGTGAGATCATTATTTCGCGGGCGCAGGCCAAGGTTCGCTACCCGGCGCGTTTTCAACTGGTCGGCGCCATGAATCCCAGCCCTTCCGGAGATTATAAAGGCGTGCATAGCCGCAGCGGCCCGCAGCAGACCTTGCGCTATTTAAATCGGCTTTCCGGTCCGTTTCTCGACCGTTTCGATATGTCCATCGAGGTGCCGCTACTGCCGCCGGGCGTGCTGCGCCAACAAAACCGGTCGGGTGAATCCAGCGCGACGGTCAGGGCCAGGGTGCAGGCGGCGCGTGAACGGCAGCTCCAACGAGGTCCGACGATCAACGCGCACCTGAATAATCAGGAGGTGGCGCGGCATTGTCGCTTGAGCGAACCGGATGCGGTTTTTCTGGAAGCGGTTATGGAGCAACTGGGGCTGTCGGTAAGAGCGTGGCATCGGACGCTTAAAGTGGCGCGAACGCTGGCCGATCTGGCGGGGGAATCAGATATACAACGTCGACATTTGGCAGAGGCCGTGAGTTATCGGACTATCGACCGTTTGCTGCAACAGCTGTGGCGGCAAATGGAATAGCTTGGGGCGAACGCCCCAAACCGGGATTAATCTTCGCTATCGCTGTAATCTTCAACCACATCCATTTGCGGTTTCCCGCCTGATAGCGTATGAAAACGCTTGGGGCGGCGAATATGCTCGATGTATTTAATCCACACCTTTTCATGTTCCGTAGAAGGTTCACGTTGGCCATGGCATACGGCCACGAATTGTTGCTCTTCTTCGGTCGCCGGCGCACGTTTGCCGCTGTCCAGATCGTTGTAGGCATGGCCGCAACGCTCCAGCAGTTGAGCTTCCCGAATGGTGAAGTGTCCATGCCGGGAAAACCCACGTGGGTAGTTCTTGTTATCGAAATAACGATTGGTAGTAGAAAAGCTGTCCGCCATCTTAAGCGCTCCCCATCCTTTCATAAGCCGTACTGTTTATGGCGCGGAGTATT
>JAATGH010000083.1 GCA_015654745.1 Enterobacterales bacterium | reverse complement strand
GAGCAGGGGTGTTATCGTCGTCGGACCGTCATTAAATATGGTTGTGTACAAAATAGAGTTTAAAACATTATCCTGCGCCTGTTCAGAGTCGTTTCCAATGCTTAATGACTGAGGGGGAATGTTTTACTTTGCCGTTTTTGTCATTATTTATGGCCGGCCGTTTCCGTCCTATTACCTCAATGGGATAGAATAATGAAAATAACACCTCATAATATATGGACCAGCATGGTCTGTTCCGGTGCGATCCTGGGCGCCATGGCGCTGACCAGTAACGCGGCGCTTGCCGCCGACGATGCGGAATCCGCCGACCGCCCGCTGTCCGATGTGGGCTCCTGGCTGTCGGAGCACGGCGTCACCCCGCATATCATGGCGTCTCAGCTTTGGCTGGGTAACCCCAGCGCGGGCACCTCCACCAATGAGCAGCAGGCATATACGATGTTTTTTGCCGGCGCGGATTTCGATCTGGATCGTATGGGGCTGATTCCAGGCGGCAACGTCCACTTTATGCAACTCTGGGTGCCCTTTAGCAGTAATACTGAATATGGCAATAGCGCCGGGGGGCTGCTGGCCGGCGATCCGCCACCCTATATCCCCAGGGTCGCCCATCTGCTGCGTTTTGGTTATGAACAGAAACTGTTTAATGACCGGTTGTCCGTTGAAGTCGGCAAGAGCAATCCCGGTCAGTTTGTCGGTTTCAGCAACTGCAATGTGCAGTCTTCCTGCGTGAATACCGTGCTGAATAAAACGGCGGGATTCGCACCCGCGCCCTATGCGGGCTGGGGGGCGCGCGTCAGCTACCACTTTACGCCGGCGCTGGAGTCCAATATCGGTGTCTGGCGCACCTATCAGGCGTTTCCATTCACCAACGGCTGGGAGCGGTGGGATGACGACTACGATACCGGCAGTACCTTGCTGGTCGCCAATGTCGCCCGGCGCGTTAGCTGGCAGCAGGAAACCTACCCCTTCACCTGGGAAGCGCTGGCGTTCCATAACAATCTGGAATACAACGATGCCTACTCCACGGTGAACGGCACCTCAAAGGTGTACGACAGCAGCTCCGAGGTGCTTACCCACAAAGGCGTCTCCGGCTTCTATCTTACGGCAAAAAAAGCCTTATGGCGGCGTGACGGCGGGGCTTCCCCCAACGATCCCGCGCCCAGCGCCGTAAGCGTGCACGGCAGCGTGTCGCAAACTTTACAATCGGATGCCTATACCGGGATCTCTACGCTGGCTGACGCGGGGCTTATCTGGTCGGGACCTTGGCGGAGCCGGCCTTACGACAGTTACGGGTTGACTTTCCGTTGGGGCAGGTTGACCGATGGGGAGCACCGTTACCTGCAGGATATGTACGATTCCCAGGGAGGTACGGGATGGCGGGTGCCGCGAAACGAGCAGCAGTTGAGCGTCGACGCTTCCTCTATGCTGACGCCGGAGATCAATTTGACCATGACGGGGTCTCGTGTCTGGAACAACACCAATTTCCAGTATGCCTATACCAGCGTCAAGCCGGAGGATGGCTACACCTTCTGGCTTCAGGTCAACGTGATGCTGGAAAAACTGCTCGGCCTGTAACCGAGCCACACAGAAGATCGCCCGCCAGGCGAAAAACAGCGTAAACGGGAGCCCACAACGGGTGCGCGATACCGGTCACCGACAGCGGATGGCGGCTTGGAATTGGCTGCTCAGCAGGCCGGTATCGCCAGATCGATTTAAGCCACGATCAAGCCCCAAGCGGACAACAGCGCCGCAGCCTGCTGGGGCGAAATCAACGCTTTGCGAAACAGTTTCGCATCGAGCAACTGAAGCCCGTCTATATCGGTTTCGCGCAGGTCGGCGCCGTCAAACCGGGTCAGCTTGGCATGTACATTGCGCAGGCTGCCGCCGATAAACTCCGCTTCCCGGAAATCACAGCCGGAAATATCGGCGTCAGAAAAATCCAGTCCAAGCAGTCTTCCCCTGCGAAACGACATGCCGCGCAGATCCGCGCCTACCAGCAGGCAATCTGAAAATTCCAGTCCCAAGCCCGTTACGCCTTCAAAATTGGCGCCGGTGAGTTTGCAATCCTGAAAGGAGACCGAGGACTGCTTAGACCGGCGCCAGTTTGCGTTATTCCAGTCGCAGTTAAGAAAGGTTGCGCCGGCAAGATCTGTCGCCTCAAAGTCAGCCTGGCGGCCGCGACATTTGTGCCACTGGGTTTCCGCGAGGGTTGCGGCATACCAGGAAGTTTCAATCGCGGAGCATTGTTTGAACACAAAACCCCGCAGATCCAGACGTGAAAAATCACCTTCATCAAACGTACAGTCTTCAAACACCCGCGTCTCTTGGCCCTGGGCAATCAGCGCCTCCATCATGCCGCGGGTGAGCGTCGCGTTTCGAATCGGGGTATCGGTACTGTCGTTAACACCAGATTGTTTCATAACGCGAGTTCGGACTGCTTGAGCCCTATCCCTGCGGCAAACTCACCGGGATTCATATCCTTGGCGTTATCGTTAGCGACGGATGTACCGGGATTTTTTTGCTTCATGTTTAGCGTCCTTCATTACCGGGTGGTCAGCGAATCTGGGCATTATAAAGACTTTTACGGGACAGCAGGATAATAATGTGCAGTGAACATAAACGCGCGTTATGCTGCGGGACAGCGTGAAAAATGACTGCGCCTATCCGATAAAAAGAGGTCCGTGCAACGATGAAACCAAACAACAGCCGGGACTGGATCGTACACAGCCCGGGTTCGGATCAGATTGAAATCATAGAAGCCTTTTTCTCCGGCCATGCCTACGATCTTCATCGCCATGATACCTATGCCATCGGCCGGACGTTTGCCGGTGTTCAAAGTTTCCGCTATCGGGGCGCGCTGCGCAATAACCATCCCGGCGGCATCATGGTATTGCATCCCGACGAGTTGCATGACGGCCATGCCGGCAGTGTGGACGGTTTTCTCTACCGGATGATGTATATTGAACCCGCGCTGATACAGCAAGTGTTACCGAGCAGGTCGCTGCCGTTTGTTCCGGGGGGATTATCTCACGACGACCGGTTGATTAGGGCGACGGCGGTATTATTGGGCGCGCTTGATTCGCCGCTTGAATCGCTGGAAACAGATGACGCCTTGTACGATTTGGCGCTGGCGTTAAATGCGGTTTCTGGCGCAATCCCGACCCGGACCGTATTGGACTATGCCGCTGCCGAACGTGCCAGGGAATTTATCCATGACAACCTTGGTGCCACTGTCACTATCGACCAATTGTCGGAACATGCCAACCGCGACCGTTGGGGGCTTTCCCGTGATTTTCGCCAGCTGTTCGGCACATCGCCGCACCGTTATCTGATCATGCGGCGGCTGGATAGGGTTAAACAGGCGCTGATAGCCGGGCAAACCTTGGTAGAGGCGGCGCTGGCGGCCGGGTTTTATGATCAAAGCCATATGAGTCGCCACTTCTGCCAGGCTTTTGGCATATCCCCTCATAAATGGAAAAACATGGTCCACTCCGCAAGATAGGCTGCACAAACGTACAAGAATACGGTTGCCGCACGGTTTACTCTCCTAACAACGTAACCATAACGCAGATTCAATGGTTGGTCTGATTTATGGCATATATTTTAGGAGAGCCTGGTGGAAATATTTTTGTTTGCATTGAGTATTATGTATAGTCCGGGACCGGTGAATATTATGGGGCTCAGCGCCGGATTGACTGGCCAATTTAGCCGTACCGTCGGTTTTTTTATCGGTGTTGGCGTTTCTTTATTTTGTTTGTTTATTCTGTTTGGTTATCTTGGCGAATCACTTATTACCGCTGTGTATTTACCTTATATCAGCGTGGCGGGGATTGCCTATACCTTTTATCTCGGAATTAAAATACTGAGCAGCCGAGTGGATATTGATCAGAATCTCAGGGTAGCCCCGATGAAAAGATTAACATTCTGGAATGGGTTTTTGATTCAGTCTTTTAATCCCAAAAGCATGTTGGTCGTGCTGCCCATCACCACCATGATGTTCCCCGCCGCCCATGTGACCGGCGGCACGATTTTTCTGCTGTCGTTGCTATTAGGTCTGGGCGGCGCCGGCGCGCCGGGTAGTTATGCGCTGCTGGGGGCCGCGATCGGTCGCAGCGTGACCCATACCGGCTATTTATCGCGCTTTAATCAGCTGATGGGTGGTCTGATGATTACGGTGGCGGCCATGATGCTCTATGAACTGCTGGCAAACGGGAACCACGCCTAATCGCCGGAGCCATTAATGATTTTCTTACGCGCGTCGGTAGCGGACAACCCGTCCATAATGGCTTCGGCCTTACCGGCGTGCAGCTCCGGCATGAGCCTGAATGTACCCGCGCATTGCCCGCCTGCCAACGCGGGTAACGGCTTTCACATAAAGCAGGAAATTATTTATTTGTATACCTATCGATACCTGTGATGAACTGACTTTATAGAGACCTTGCTATTGGGTTACCGCCGGAAATTTTTCGGCGACATAGTTAAATGAAGATCATTTTAAGGTGGGAGAATAGATGGATATACATGAACAGATTAACAATGTAGCCATGAATATTATCATGGATGCCGGCGATGCGCGTGCGTTAATTACTGATGCGCTTGCCAAGATGGAGCAAAATAAATATGAGCTGGCTGATGAAAAAATCGGGTTGGCGCAGCAAAAGATAAAAATTGCGCACGGTAAACAAACCGACATCGTGCAGGGGGAAATCCGCGGCGAGACATATCCGGCCTCGCTATTGTTTACCCACGCCCAAGATACCCTGATGACCATTAACAGCGAATTATTGATGAGCAAGCAGTTATTAAAAATTTTCCGCATGCTGCATCACCGCCTGGAGCGCTTGGAGCAGAGTTCGCTATAAATAGCATCCATGGGGAGTAGTAACCTTATTTTTCCAATCTGCAACAGGGAAACCGGATGGAACAGTTTCAATATATTATCAAAGACGACCTCGGCATCCATGCCCGTCCAGCGGGTATGTTGGTGCGTTTAGCCATGAATTACCGCTCGGAGCTGCTTATCGCCAAGCAAGGCGACCAGGGCGTCAGCCTGAAAAAAATATTTACCATCATGAAATTAGGAATTAAATGCGGTGACAGGGTGACCATCTCCGCCAGTGGCGAGGATGAGCAACCGGCTATCGCCGCGCTGCGTGATTTTTTCCAGGGCTCTCTTTAAGCGAGTAAGGAGCAGGGGATGCAAATATTGCAAGGCAAGGCCGTCTCACCGGGTATCGCGCTGGGAACGGCTTGGATCTATCAACCCGCCAAGGTGGAGATTGGTCCGGAGCCGGCCGTGGATCCGCAACGGGAGCTGGCGCGTTTTGAACGGGCCTTAGCCGAGGCGCTGGCGCAACTGCGCGGATTGGAAGACAAGGTCCGGTTGGACACCGGCGAGGACCATGCCCAGCTGTTCGTTGCGCACCAGTTGATGTTACAGGATGAGGATTTTCAGCAGACGATACGGGATAACATCGGCGGGCAGGGGGTTAACGCCGCCTGGGCCGTAAGCCAGGCCGGCGAGCTGTTCGCCAGTCAACTGGCGGCAATGGATGACGCCTACCTCCAGATGCGGGCGGCGGACGTCATGGATGTGACCGCCCGGCTTATCGCGATCCTTGGCGGCGGGCGGATCGAACAACCCGAACAGCCGGCGGGCGAGGTAATATTGTTTGCGGACGATCTTACCCCGAGTGAAACCGTTCAGTTGGATCGCCAACGCATCATGGCCATTGTCACCTTGAAGGGGTCGGCCAATTCCCATACCGCCATACTGGCGCGGGCAATGGCCATTCCCGCGCTGGTCGGGCTTGATATGCCGGCGTTGCCAATCCAATGGCGGGGAAAGGAGGCGATAGTCGATAGTGAAAGCGGCTGCGTATATCTGTGCGCGGATGACGCGACGAAACGTCTTTACCAAGGCAGATTATCCCGGCGGCGGCGGGAACGTGAAAATCTGTTGGCCATCAGGGATCGGCCGGCGATAACCCGTTGCGGACGGCGCATCAATCTGTATGCCAATATCGGTTCGGTTGCGGACCTGGCGGCGGCGCGGGACAACGGCGCCGAGGGTATCGGTCTGTTTCGCAGCGAATTTCTCTATCTAGGCCGTAGCGAACTTCCCGGTGAACAAGAGCAATATGCGGCCTATCGCGCGGTGGCGGAGGGCATGGGCGGCCGACGGGTGATCGTTCGAACCTTGGATCTGGGGGCCGACAAGCAGGCTGACTATCTGCAGTTGGAACCGGAGGACAACCCCGCGCTGGGATGCCGGGCAATTCGTCTGTGCCTGGCGCGTCCCGAACTGCTCATTACCCAGCTGCGGGCTATTTTGCGGGCCAGCGTTTACGGGCGCGTCGCCATTATGTTTCCGATGATAACGGCGGTTTGGGAGCTACGGGCATTAAAGGCAATCTATTTACAATGCCGCGCCCAGCTGGACAGTGAAGGGATTGCGTATCGGCCGGATATAGAATTGGGCGTCATGATTGAAACGCCGGCGGCGGCCCTGATTGGCGACCTGTTGGCGCCGGAGGTGGATTTTTTCAGCATCGGCACCAACGATCTTACCCAGTATACCTTGGCCGTGGATCGCCAAAATCGCGCGCTGGAACGCTATGACGATCCCGTTCATCCCGCGTTGCTGCGCTTGATAACCCAAGTCTGCGATCAGGCCCATCGCCAGGGAATCTGGGTGGGGATTTGTGGTGAATTAGCGGCTAACCCGGATATGAGCGAATTTTTTATTCGTCTGGGCATTGATGAACTTTCCGTTTCTCCAACAGCCATATTACCGCTGAAAAAAACGATTCAGCAACTCAATGTAAACTAAAAACAGAGTGGTAATGTGATGACCGTCACTTATTTTTTTATCAGCCGAAACGGTGAGTAAAAAATTTCCCCAAGTCGGTGAAATAGCGTATTTGAAAATGAATATCCAACACTGTAGTAATAACTATTGTCACAATTAAAACATCTTTCCTAAGGTCACGAAAATGGAAAAATTAAATATATTACTTATTTGCGGTTCGGGTGCTTCCAGCGGTTTTCTGGCAGCCAATATCCGTAAAGAGGCGGCCAGGCGAGGACTGGATTGTAACGTTATAGCGCGCAGTGAAGCTGAAGTTGAAAGCTATTTGCAAGAAATAAACTGCCTAATGGTTGGCCCCCACCTAAAATATCTTATTCCCGAATTGGAAGAAAAAGTGGCCGATACCGGTATCAAGGTCATCCTAATGGAAAAAACGTATTATTCGCTGCTGGATGGTGCAAAGGCACTGGACCATCTTCTCGCGGAATTAAAAATAAACTGAATAGGGGTGCGCTGATATGCAAAAATTTTTAGATTGGATGGAGGTCAATTTTGCTCCACCCATGAATAAAATAAACCGCAATGTCTGGGTCCTTACCTTGAAGGACTCGATTATGCAGGTGTTGCCGATGATTTTGGTCGGCTCCTTGGTTACCGTATTATCGATACTAAAGAATTTTTTACCCTGGTTTCCCAACCTTTCAACGTTGTCCAGTTATACAATGGGTCTGATTTACATATTTATTTCTTTTTTGATCCCATTTAATTATATGGAAAAGAAAAAGATTAATAAAATGCGATTGATTGCCGGGATGGTCGGTATCTCTTTATTTATGATTATCGTCAAATTGCAGGAAGTCCCGGTGCTGCAGTTCAAATATTTCGGCGCTGGCGGAATGTTTGTCGCCATTATCTCAGGTATATACGTCTCCTTTATCATGGGAATTTTGGGCACATATTCGTTTTTTAAAGAGGACAGCGCCATCCCGGATTTTGTCAGGGTGTGGTTTGATGCCATTATCCCTATTTTGATCGTGACGGTTACCGGTTGGTTGGCGGTGTATATTTTTCAGCTGAATCTTTACCAGATGTTGCTGAATATTTTCATGCCAATTACCAATTTCGCCCAAACGCTGCCGGGATTTTTGTTGATTAGCTTTTTAGGTGTATTCCTCTACTCCATGGGCATCAGCGGGTGGGTGTTGTTTCCTATAACCAAACCTATATATCTGGCCGGCATTACCGCCAATATGGCGGCAGTGGCCGCCGGGGGCGTCGCAACAAATATTGTTACCGCGGAAGTGTTTTATTCGGGGTGGGTGGCGATAGGCGGCATCGGCGCCACCTTGCCGCTGGTCATCATGCTGGTACGCTCAAAATCCAAACGATTGAAAGCATTAGGATCGGCATCGCTGGTGCCCAGCATATTCAATATCAATGAGCCGGTTATTTTTGGCGCGGTAGCATGGAACCCGATATTGATGGTGCCGTTATGGCTGCAGGGGATTGTTTTACCCTTGATCACCTATGTTGTCCTGGATATGGGTTTGGTGAATATTCCCGCCGCGGTGTTTGATATGTGGTATTGCCCGTTTCCGATTTCGACGTGGATTGTCTCCCAGGATATTAACGGCCTCATTTTGTTCGTCGCCGTGGCGGCGGTCAGTACCCTGATTTGGTATCCTTTTTTCAAGATTTACGAAAAACAACAGGTTACTGCGGAATCGGCTACGGCAGGCAAGTAAGACAAACAATGAATTCCCGCATCCCATGCGGCTACCCGGCCGCATGAACCTAAGGAGTAACCTATTTTGACTAATAAACGCGTTCCCGATGGATTTCCCAACGAATTCCTATGGGGGGGCGCCGTGGCGGCCAATCAGTGCGAAGGCGCCTGGCGTGAAGACGGTAAAGGCTGGTGCGTTGCGGATATTAACCTGTTTCGTGACGATGTCTCCCTGCAGAAAAAATACAATGAGGAAATCACTACCGCCTATATCCAGGAAGCGATAGCGGATAAGCAGGGCATTTATCCTAAGCGTAAGGCCATCGATTTTTATCATACGTACCGGAACGATTTGAAGCTGCTGTCTGCCGCCGGAATGAATGCTTTTCGCACCTCGATTAACTGGGCTCGAATCTATCCTAATGGTGATGAGTCGACGCCGAATGAAGCCGGCCTGCAATTCTATGACCGGCTAATCGACGAGATCATTGCCAACGGCATGGAGCCGGTCATTACGTTGTCCCACTATGAGATGCCGCTACATTTGACCACGGCCTACAGCGGCTGGTACTCGCGCGAACTGGTGGATTTTTTCGTGCGTTATTGCGAAACCGTATTTTCGCGTTATCGGGATAAGGTGAAATATTGGATACTCGTTAACCAGATCAATCTGATTACCCACGAGTCCTTCAATCATCTGGGTATTGCCGAAGACAAAGTGACTCATCTCCAGGAGGCAAAATATCAAGGAGTGCATAATGAGATGGTGGCCTGCGCCAAGGCCACGGCATTGGCGCGCCGTATCAACCCGGCATTTCGCATCGGGATGATGTTCGCCGATGGCGTCAGCTACCCCGCCTCTTGCAAGCCCGAGGACGTATTGGCGACAGTACGTCGCAACCAGATGGAGTTTTTTTTCGGCGATGTGCTGCTGCGCGGCAAATATCCGGGGTACGCATGGCGCTATTTCGAGGAAAATGCTATCGATCTTCGCTTGTATCCCGGTGATGAAGACGCGCTGCGCGCCACCGCCGATTTTATGGCGATTTCTTACTATTACACCCGTATCAGCGACAGCGACAGCGTGAAAAAACACAAAACCTCCTATCCCAATCCATATATCAAGGCCAGCGATTGGGGATGGGGCATCGACCCGATAGGATTGCGCACCAAACTCAACTTATACTGGGATCGTTATCAGGTGCCGATTATGATCGCCGAGAACGGCATCGGCGCTTTTGACCAACCGAACGAGCACGGCGAGATCCTTGATGATTACCGGATAGATTATCTACGCAGTCATCTTGCCCAGGCGAAAGAGGCGATTCGGGACGGGGTGGAACTGATGGGCTACTTCCCCTGGGGGCCGATCGATATCGTCAGCTGTTCGTCCTCGGAAATGAGCAAGCGATACGGTTTTATTTACGTGGATCTGGATGACTATGGCAAGGGCAGCGGCGCGCGCAGCCTGAAAAAAAGCTACGGCTGGTATAAACAGGTCATCGCCAGCAACGGCGAGGATCTCTGACCATGTTCGATAAACCCGCGCTGCCGGCGATGGCGGCCGGCGTCTGTTGGGGCAGCTCCGGTCTGGTGATGCGCCAGATGGGAGCTTACGGCCTCGATACGGCCGAAATCGGTGCGCTGCGCCTGCTGGTTGCCGCACTCATCGTCTGCGCCATAGCGTTGTGCCGATCGTCCGGGATGCGTATCAAACCACGGCAATTGCCGTGGTTACTGGTGATGGGGGCCGGCTGCCTGTGTCTCTATTCATTGTGCTATGTGCTGGCCGTGCAGGCGATTTCGCTGTCTTTGACGGCGGTGCTGATATACACATCGCCGGCTATCGTAATGGTGCTGTCCGTCGCCGTATTTCATGACCCCATGACGCGTGGCAAGGCGGGAGCGCTGGGGCTAACCTTCGCCGGCTGCTGTCTGGTGACCGGCGTTATCTCCGGCGCCGGCGAGTTCTCTTGGCGCGGGGTCGGCTTTGGACTCCTCGCCGCATTGTTATACGCATTGTATACAATACTGGCGAAAATCCAGACGCGGGAATGCGCCGCATTGACGGTTACCGCCTGGAGCCTGCTGTTTGGCGCGGTGAGCGCTATGCTGGCGGTTAATATTCCCCATTGTCTGGGCGTGCTGCGCGCCGCGCCCGCGGCGCTCTTGTGGGCGATGCTGGCCGGCGTGGTGAATACCGCCCTGCCTTATCTGCTGTATACAGTGGCCGTCAGCCGGGGTGAAGCGGGCAACGCCGCGATGATGGCCTGCGTGGAGCAGGTGGTGGCGACGCTGCTCGGGGCTATGGTGTTTCACGAGATACCCGGGGCGGGGGCAATCATGGGGATTATGCTGGTCATCGCGGGGCTGGGCGTCATGACGCGCGTGCCGCCACGCCAACAGACGCGACCGCCGAGATCCTTGATGCATTGACTAGCAGTGCTAGAGGTATCCAAGGGAGGATAAATGCAAACCAAGCATCTGAAATTGCTTCGCCTGTTTTTAGATAGCGAAGAGGAATTGACCGCACAGGTTCTGGCGATGAACCTGTCGGTAACCGATCGCAGCGTTAAAAGCTATATTGCCGAAATCAACGGCCAAGATCCGGGGCTGGTTCAGTCCTCCCATCGCGGTTATTGGGTGGATAAAACGCGGGCCATGCACGCACTGTCCAGCCAAGTAGGCAAGATGCCGCAAACGCCCGGAGAACGGGTCAATTATCTTCTGACCCAATTACTCAACGGCCGTCTCCCGGGTCAGCCGCTGGATCTGTATGCCTTGAGCGATACCTTATGCGTTAGCTATGAAACCATTAAAAAAGATTTGCTTTTGGTCAGGAAAAAACTCAAGGAATTCAATTTATATCTCACCGTGGCTAATGACTGCCTGACGTTGGAAGGGCAAGAGCAAGATAAACGCCGGATGTTCTCCAGCATGCTGTTTGCGGAATTCAGCGACAACATATTGAGCCTGGAGGAAATCGGCAAAATCTTCCCGCAATATGATATCGACCAGTTGGTTTACATCTTGGTGGAGGCGTGCAAAGTGTATCATTATTTTATTAATGAATACGCCTTGCTGAGTCTGGTGCTGGATGTGGTCATCAGCATCGATCGTATCAGGAACAATTGTACGTTCACCCAACCGCCAATCGGCGAGAGGCGATACGACGAACATGAAATGACGCTGGCGCGCCAGGTCATTGCCGATATAGAGCGGTCTTTCGACGTGATCTACACGCCACAGGAGACCGAGGGGCTGACCGTGGTGCTGCTCAGTAGCCTGATCAGGATCGACATGGGGGAAATCCATGCCGGTAACATCGAGGCGCTGGCGGGCAAGGAGTGCATGGATCTGGTGCGGGCGCTGCGCGAGGAGATGCGGCGCTACGATTTTATCGACGGGGACAGCGAACAATTTCTCGTGCGCTTCACCATTCACATCAAAAACCTGTTGGTCAGGCTGCAGCACGGCCACGTAACCCGCAATCCGCTGACGGAACATATCAAGGCGTCTTGCCCGCTGATTTTTGAATGCGCGGTGGCCATTTCAGAAAAAATCAGGCAAACGACGGGTTTTACCGTAGACGAGCATGAAATCGCTTATATTGCCCTGCATATCGGCAGCATTCTTGGCGATCAGAATGCTGAGCAGAATAAGGTCAGCTGCGTGCTGTTGGTACCCTATTACCATGATCATACCAACCAGCTTCTGGCGCAACTTACCGGTCTGTTCGGGCAGCAATTGGTTATCCGCGCCATCGTCACCTCGTACCGTGAATTCGAGAATCTGCCCACGCCGGATTTCCTGATTTCCACTTTGCAGATCCCGCAGTCCATGATGGAATGGGTTTATATTAATCCGTTTCTTACCGACCGGGATATCTCGGCCCTGCAATATAAAATCGAGCGGGTACGGCAGAAGAAAAAGCGCTCAAGGCTGCGTGATAACCTGCTAAAAATCTCCAACGAGCAGCTGTTTTTTCATAATCCCGTACTGGCGGATGAAAATGAGGCCATTCCCCTGATGGCCGAGGCGCTGCGGCAACACGGCTATGTTGATACCGGTTTTGTGCAAGACGTTTTTCAGCGCGAGCGTAACTACTCCACAACCTTCGGTAATATCGCCGTGCCGCATTCAATGAAAATGAACGCCGTCAAGACCGGGCTGAGCGTGGTCATCACCGATAAACCGTTTTCCTGGGGGGATAATATGGTGAACGTGGTGCTGATGTTTTCCATCAGCCAGGGCGAACGTGCGTTGTTTTATGATATTTTCGATAACCTTATCGTCCTGTTGCTTGAGCCGATCAATCTGAAACGGGTCAAGGAGTGCCAGACGTGGGAGCAATTTGTTACCACGATGGTTGAATGCTTCTAGTAGTCCCGGGAACGTTGCCATTGCTCAAAAAATCCAACGCAATCAAACTAAACGCCCCAACAAGCGGCAAAAGCGGCCAAGAGTTGTGGCGTTGCCGGCAGGGGAACCCGACCCGATGGGCGGGAAAATACATTATTATTGCGGCGTGGTATCCATGCCGAACCATTTCACGGTCAGCGTTTTCAGCGTGCCTTCCTGTTTGGTTTCGGCAATGGCGTCATCAAACATTTTTTTCAGCTCAGGATCGGTTTTGCGAATGCCGACCGCGGATCCACTGCCCAGGATCCCGCC
Organism: Enterobacterales bacterium; assembly: GCA_015654745.1. Classification (GTDB taxonomy): domain Bacteria; phylum Pseudomonadota; class Gammaproteobacteria; order Enterobacterales; family Enterobacteriaceae; genus Acerihabitans. The sequence continues at coordinate 6,660 of JAATGH010000083.1, read as the reverse complement.
GATAAACTGCGGCCCGGCCATGACGATAGCCTCGTTGCCCGGCTTGGCCTTGGCGCCGTTAAGATAGGTCGTCGAGGCAAAAATCAGATCTACCCGACCGGATTTCAGATCGAGATCGTGTTCTTCGGTGGTTTTATATTCCCGAATGGTTACCACTCCCTTGAGATATTTGTCCAGAAACTGCTGGCCGATAGAGGAACCCTGCACGCCGATAACCTTGCCTTTCAGCAGTGGGGTAAGTTTTTCAATTTCGGCCTTGGCGCCCGCTTCGTCGGTGTTAAGGGCGAATCGGGTTCCCAAGTCGGGCAGCGAGGCCAGCGGACTGCTTTTCAGCACGGCGAACCCTTGGCCGGCGTTACTGTATGAGGTGGAAAAATCTATGATTTTCTTCCGCGCGTCGGTGGCGGACAACCCGTCCATGATGGCATCGAATTTACCGGCGTTCAGCGCCGGGATAACGCCGGCAAAGGGTTGCACCACAATTTGGCATTCTACCTTCATTTTGGCGCACAGCACCTGGTACAAATCAATCTCGAATCCATCGAGAGTGCCGTCGGGTTTGGTGAAGTTGTAAGGGCGAAAAGCCCCTTCGGTAGCAATTTTTACCACCGTCCATTTTTTCCCCTCCTCGGCATGACCGGCGAAGCTGGTCATAAGGGTTGTGGTAATGCATAACACGCGTACCAGGCTTGCCAATTTCATTTTCTAACTCCTGTATCAATAATGGATAAATTCGCCTTATGGCGCAAAGTGGCGCTCGTGAATTAATGTACTTCCCCCAGCGGTTTTTTATCGATTGAGGCTACGCGCGCGCGCAAATGCGGCGTTAGCCGGTATTCCAGCCACATCACCAGCCGGGTGATCAACAGATTGATCAGCAGATAAATCAGGCCCGCCACCAGAAAAACTTCCAGCGCCCGATAAGTATTGGAAATGATTTGCGCGGCGATGCCGGTAATATCCATCAGGGTGATAATCGAGGCCAGGGAAGTGGACTGCACCATGGAGATCAGCTCATTGCCATAGGCGGGCAGCGCCTGGCGAATGGCAATAGGGAACAGGATGCGTCGGACCACCAGCAGGCGGGACATGCCGCAGGCGCGCGCCGCTTCCACCGCGCCGTGGGGGACGGAGAGCAGGCCGCCGCGCAGGATTTCGCTGCCATAGGCCGCGGTGCAAAGCGACAGCGATAGGAGCGCGCAGCCGTAGGGTTCGCGCAGTATCGGCCATAGCACGCTGTCGCGCACCGCTGCAAACTGGCTCATGCCAAAATATATCAGGAACAGCTGGACCAGCAGCGGCGTGCCGCGCAGGCAAAATACATAAAAACGTGCCGGCGCGCGCAGCCAGATAAACGGCGAGAGCCGGGCCAGCGCCAATAGGAAGGCCAGGCAAAAACCTAAGGCCACGGAATAAAAGGCCAGCTTTAACGTTAGCGGGATGCCGGGTATCAGCTGCAAAAAGGTTTCCCAGAGGAAATCAACGTCCATCAGCGTTTTACCCCGCGTGAATAGTGCGCTTCGGCTTTATTCAGCGACCAGCCCGAACAGGCTGAGATCAGCAGATACAACACCGCCGCGGCGCAGTAAAAATCAAAGGGCTTGCCGGTGGAGCCGGCGCCGGTCTGCGCTTTGTTCATTAGCTCGGCCAGGCCGGTCACCGACACCAGCGCGGCGGCTTTCAGCACCAATTGCCAGACGTTACCCATCCCCGGCAGCGCATGGCGCAGCAGCAGCGGGATGACGATGCGGCGCATGCGCACGGGCGCGCTCATGCCGAAGGCTTTGGCCGCCTCCAGCTCGCCGGGCGCAATGGCATAGAAGGCGCCGCGAAACACCTCGGTCTGCTGTGCGCCCGCGGCAATGCCTACCGCCAGCATTCCCGCCAGGAAACCGGGAAAACTGATAAATTGCCCCTCGCCGAACAGCTTACCCAGCGCGGTCAACGCTTGGCTGCCGCCAAAATACAGCAGGTAGATAATCAAGAGATCGGGAATGCCGCGAATCACCGTGGTGTAAAGGTCGGCAAACCAGCGCAGAGGGCGGTTACCGCAAATTTTGGCCCAGGAAAACAGCGCGCCGACAACGCCCGCCAGCAAAAAACCTGACAGCGACAGGATAACCGTCATCAGCGCGCCTGACAGCAGCATCGGCCCCCACCCTTCGGGGCCAAAGCTCAGGGCTTGGAAAAACCCGACGTCGGCCATGCTTATCTCCTTGTTACCAGCCATCGGCAGTGTAAATCAATAGCCGGCATCAGTGACTACCGGGAAACGGAGGTTGCACATCGTCGGGGATAGGATTGATAAAGGGGGTACCGTTCAATTGACGTTTATGCTCCTGCTTTGCCGCGTCGATAAGCGCCGGCTGCCTGATCAGGTCGATTGCCGTGCTGGCCATCACCTTCGCCGCGTGGATCAGTCCTTTATGGGCCAGCGAGGATTTTCCCTGCGCCACCAACTGCCACGAGTGGCCCGGCGTGCCGATGGTATAGGTGGCGCTTTGCGCCTGGACGGTCGGGACCACCCAGCTTACCGAGCCCACGTCGGTGGAGCCGATCATGGTACTGGCCGGACGGTCGAGCGGCAGGACATAGTCACATAGCATTTCACCCGACTCGATGGTTTTGCCGGTGCGGTGAAAGGCGCTGCTGATCTCTTCTTTGGACATGGTCTGCTGGAAACGCGCCGCATAGGCGTAATCGGCCTCGTCAAAGCCCGGTCCGCCGAGTACTTCAAGATGAGACTGCATTAACTCTTCCAGCACGCGGTTGGGCACCAGGTTGGCGTCGCCGCTCAGGATATTGCGTTTCATGGTGGTTTCGGTCATCAGCGCGGCGCCCTCGGCGACCTTATCCACCCGCGCCAGCAGTTGCAGCAGTTCGGGCAGCGTGCGGGTGCGAACCAGGTAACGCACGGTCGCCTTCGCCTGCACCACATTGGGGGAAAAACCGCCTGAATCGGTGATGGCGTAATGAATACGCGCGCTGTTCGGCATATGTTCGCGCAGGTAGTTGACGCCAACATTCATCAGTTACACCGCGTCCAGTGCGCTGCGGCCCAGGTGCGGCGTGGCGGATGCGTGGGACGCGCGGCCATGGAAGTGGTAGTTGATTTCATTGCAGGCCAGGGAATTCGGTTCCTTGACACAGTTAAATGCTCCCGGATGCCAGCAAATGGCAATATCGACATCATCAAATACGCCGGCCCGCACCATAAATCCCTTGCCCGCGCCGCCTTCCTCCGCCGGACAGCCGTAAAAGCGCACGCGGCCGGGCAGGCCCTGCGATGCCAGGTAATCTTTTACCGCCGTGGCCGCCAGCAGCGCGGCGGATCCCAGCATATTATGGCCGCAGCCATGGCCGTTGCCGCCTTCCTCCAGCGCGATGGGCTGGGCCACATCCGCCTGCTGGCTCAGGCCGGGCAGGGCGTCGTACTCGCCGAGGATGGCGATCACCGGGCCGCCCGCGCCCGCTTCGCCCATCATGGCGGTCGGCAGCCCGGCAATGCCTTCGGTCACGCGAAATCCCTGCGCTTTAAGAATCTCCAGATGCGCGCGGGAGGATTTGAGCTCGGTGTAGTTCACCTCGGGCGTCGCCCATATCCGATCGCTCAAATCGCAAAACGTATTCTTTTTTTCTTCGATTAACGACCAGATATGCTGCAACAATCTAGGGGCGGCGGTCCCTTGCTCTTCATTAACATTAGGCGACGACATGACAGTAATCCTTAAACGGCAGTGAATGAGATCATCTATACATGTACAACTACCAAGCAAGAAAGAGGCCAGTTTTGCGCGGGGCATAGCTCGCGGCGCTGGGGCACCGGGCGCCCCTGAATCCGGCAGGTCGGCAACCCGCGGAGGGCCGATGTACCAAAATGATGCCGCGGGGGGTAACGCTGCTCAATGGCGGTGCAACATGGGCAAAATAAGAAGATGTACGATAGTGGGCCGAACGTGGTGTCGCGAGGTAGCCAGACTAGAGCGTTCTGCCGGTTATGATTGGGGATTACCCATGCATAACCGACCCCCGGGGGGAGAAAATGCCGCTATTGACTGGCTTTGGGCAGGGAAACATGCGCCGCCGCAGCATGGTTTGCTTTCCAGATCGCCTCTTTAAGGGATGCGCCGCTGTTAAGTGCGTGGCAAAGGGTGCCCAAGAAACAATCGCCCGCGTCTCAACCGAATTGACAACCAAAACATCGATGCATTGTCCAAAATCAATAGAAAGCGGTTTTGACGGGGCCGGCCATTTCTTTCAACGCCCTTGCCGTTGTTTGCCTCCCGCCTCCCAGAAGACCACCCTTTGCTGCAACCATCGCACCGCCAGGGCGCCGCACAAGCCGATGAGCGCCAGTAAAAATACGCCGGCAAACATAGTGGACAGACTCATATTCACGGAGCTGGAAGCGATCAGATAACCCAAACCGCGCTGCGCGGACAGAAACTCCGCCACCACCGCGCCAATCAGGGCCAGCGCCACGCCTATCTGCAATCCCGCGAATATCTCACCGGCCGCGGAGGGGAGTTTCACCTGCAGCAACAGATAGCCGCGCGAGGCGGAAAATGCACGGCAGGCATCCAGAAGTTCGGGATCGGTACGCCGGATACCGTTAACCGTGTTCACGAAAAGCGGAAAAAAGCACACCAGTGTCACCAGCACGATCTTTGATGCCGCGCCGAACCCGAACCAGACCAGAATAATGGGCCCCAGCGCCACTTTGGGGGTTGCCTGTAACGCAATCAACAGAGGCCAGACAAACCGCTCGAAGGTCAGTGATTCCGCCAGCGCCATTCCCAACAGGATAGCCAGAAAGCTACCGATAATGTATCCGGCCAGGGTTTCACCCAACGTTGTGGCAATATGCGGCCACAGGCTGTGATCGATAAAACCATTGATAAGCGATGTCAACACCGCCGTCGGTGATGGCAACAGGTAATCAGGGATGGAAAAAAAACGCACGGACACATCCCAGATCGCTACCAGCACCGACAGGCTTATCAAGGGATACAACAGCGACAGAACGCTACGCATGGGTTAAATGCCTCCGTAAATGCTGGCATAGCGCGATAAATTTATCGTCAGCCAGGGTATCCAACGTCCGTGGCCGCGGCAACGGGATCGCCAGATCCTCGACAATACGCCCGGGCCTGGACGACATCACCAGAACCCGGTCAGCAAGAAACACGGCTTCCTGGATGCTGTGAGTAATAAACAGCACTGACTTGCGCTGCTGATCCCAGATACGCTGCAACTCAAGCATCAGGGTTTCACGAGACAGGGCATCCAGAGCGGCAAAGGGTTCATCCATTAATAGCAACCGGGGGTCGTGTAGCAGCATACGGGCAATGCCGACGCGCTGTTGCATTCCGCCAGACAGCTAAAATGAATAGTCGTGAGCAAAGTCAGACAGCCCCACCAGTGCAAGTAGTTGCAGGGCGCGTTGCCGAGCCGGGACGACAGGCAAGCCCAGGGTCCGAGCCGGCAGCAATACGTTATTCAGCACACTTTTCCAGGGTAATAGGTTAGGTTTCTGGAATACCACGCCGGTATGCTGGCTCGGGCCGGCGACCTCCTGTGAGGCCACCTGTACCTGTCCGGTGGTCGCGGCCAGAAGCCCGGCGGCAAGTTTGAGAATCGTTGACTTGCCGCATCCTGAAGGTCCCAGCAATGCGACAAATTCCCCTTCGCCTACACATAAATCCACTCCTGCCAATGCTTCGATCTCTCCTCGGCGCGTCGAATAGCGCAGGCCAACGTCACGCAGCTCCAGCGCCACGCTCATCCATTCACCTGATGAGCGGATTGCGCGGCAGATAAGAATGCCAGCACCCGCTGCCAGCTATGCTGCCTGGCTCTGGCATTGGCGAGCGGGCTACCGCCACCGTCAATTACCACGCCGGCCACCGGGTGTAGGCGCGCGATGTCCGTTGTCGGTACATACGGAAAACCGATAGCGTGCCCGGCACCTTCGTTGCGGACATGCTCCACCGGCCAGGCATGTTTTCTAGCGGTCAGGAACGATGCTATGCGCTGGCAATAGTCAGCCGAAGGCCAGAAACCGTCATCCGTGCCGGAAATCAACAGTACCGGGCCCGCGATCCGTTCCACGGGAATCCGTGCCGCCGCCAGGCTTTCCGCATGATGCTCAACGGTAAGAAACGCAGGGGCCTGACGAATAGGCATGCCCGGCTGTGGGGGGTGATCAAACGCGTGCCAGTCTGCCTGTGGATTACCCTGCCAGATATTACGCAACGGCTGTCCGCGCCAGGTCCATGCAGTGGCATCGCGCGGCTCGTCTGGATGACCCGCGCGCAGCGTGCCATGCACCACCGCGCTGGGTACGTAGCCAATCACGGCAGAAACGCGCTCCGGGAAGGTCGAGCCCAGCAACAGCGCCAGTTCCCCGCCGCGGGAATGCCCTGCCACGGCGATGAATCCGTCCCTGGGCCGCAATTGCCCCGTGGCCCAGTCGAGCGCCTGTTGAAAATATTCCAGGGGTATACCGGATATGTATTCCGGTCGTCCCGGCGCTTTGAAATAAGCCAACGCAAAGCCGATGTAGCCATGGGATGCCAGCAAGGCGGCTTGCTGTTCAGGCGTACCGCCTCCAGAGCCGTTGAGAACAATCACCACCGGATGGGGGGCGGCTCCCGGCGG
>JAATGH010000274.1 GCA_015654745.1 Enterobacterales bacterium | reverse complement strand
CCCTTGCCCGCAGGCAGGATCTCCAAGCGCACCTTGCTGCCCTTTGGTCCTTTGATAAGCGAGACCACGTCATCAAGGCGCCAACCGATCACATCGACCATCGGCTTACCGGTCTGGCCCACGCCAACCACCCGATCGCCCACGGTAATCACCTTGCTCTTGGCCGCTGGACCACCCGGCACCAGGGAATTGATCACCGTGTAGTCATCGTCCATCTGCAGTACCGCGCCAATGCCTTCCAGTGAGAGGCTCATCTCGGTATTAAACTGCTCGGTATTGCGCGGAGAAAGATAATTGGTATGCGGATCAATTTCATGGGCAAACGCGTTCATCACCAGCTGAAACACGTCTTCACTATTGCTCTGCGCCAGACGACGGATGGCAAACTGATAGCGCTTGGTCAGAACATCGCGGATTTCGGCGTCATTTTTACCAGTGAGTTTAAGACTCAGCGCGTCATATTTGACTTTGGCGTCCCAAAGTTTGTTCAGTTCGGCCTCGTTTTGGGGCCAGGGCGCTTTGCCGCGATCGAGATCAATGGTGTCATTACCGGTGAAATCCATCGGTTTCGCCAATTGGGCCAGGGCATATTCATAACGTTCGAAACGCCGTTTTTGCGCCAGATTGTACAACGCAAACGGAATATCCAACTTGCCGCTCTTGAGTTCGTCGTCAAGCTGATTTTTTTTATCCGCGTATTGCGCGATGTCCGAGGCCAGCAATACATTGTGGCTGTAATCCAGCATATTGAGATAGCGATCGAAGATTTTTGCCGAAAACGCATCATCCAGATCAAACTGGCGGTAATGGGATCGGGTGAAACGCGCGGTGACGCGTTCGCTAACGGTCTCTTGTTGCGCTTCCTCACGCAGTTGGGGAATTTGATCGGCCCGGGTGATTTTGAGATCATTCGCCGACGCCGCCCCCACCAAAAACAACCCTGCAAGTGCAGTTACTCTGACAAATTTGTTCATGCCCTGGTCGGCCTCCGTATCAGAACTGCAGGTGTTCTGCGCGTACTATCAAAGCCATTCCGGAAGTGAGCTGCACACGTACCCCTTCCTTGGCAATTTCCATTACTGTCGCTTCCATGGGGTCTTTACCCACTTTGACTTTAATTGCTTGGCCGATATGCAGTTTTGAAATATCGGTAACGGGGATCTGGCGCGCCGGAGCGGCGGCTTTCACCGGCCTTGCGGGACGATCGCCTTTGGGGCGATTGGCCGGGCGTGGTTTGCGCGGCGTTACGGTTTCATCAGCACTCTTCTTATCAGCGGCGTTAGCATCCGCGGATTGCGCCGCGACGGGACGCCGAGGAGCCGGAGCTTCGCCGTTTTCGCGTTTTTTAGCCTGCTGGGCGGCGCGTTGCTGCTGAACCCTGGCCTTGGCTTCTTCTAACTGCTTGCGCGCATGCTCAACATGCTGCGCTTCCAACTCGCCGCAGGGATTGCCATCGAGATCAACACGCTGCGCACCAAGCTTGATACCGTACAGATAGCGCCAGCTTGATGTATAGAGCCGCAATGCGGACCGCAGCTGCGTTTTGCTCAGGCTGTCCTCACCCTGGATTCGCGCGACGAGATCGGCAAAAATTCCGATCTTCAAAGGCCGGGCTTCGCCCTCGGCGGTGAAACAAAGCGGGAACCGCTCGGCCAAATAGGCGATGACTTCTTTATTACTGTTCAACTTGGGTTGATTTTCCATGAATTTTCCTGATTACAACGGGTTTGCCAACCAGCGCAGGCATGAACAGGCGTCATTATAATGACGCCATCGGCAAATGCCACGTTATCCGTGTATCAATATAAAGTATTATTGATAAAACTTCGCAGATCGGTTTGATTTAACTGCTCACAAAGCCGATCCACCAAGGCTTTCAAGCCATCTTCGTCATCCCGATCGAAGCGGTGGTAAATCGTGCTATCGAGGTCCAGCACCGCCACGACCCGGCCGTCAAGCACGATCGGCAGCACTATTTCAGCGTTTGTCGTTGCATCGCAGGCGATATGTCCGGGAAACGCGTGAACGTCATCCACCCTTTGTATCCGATTTTGTTCCACCGCCGTACCGCAAACGCCTTTACCCACCGGGATTCGCACGCAGGCGACTTTGCCCTGAAACGGTCCCAGCACCAGTGTATCACCGTGGCGAAGATAAAATCCGGCCCAATTGACTCCGTCAAGACGCTCGTAAAGCAATGCACTGCAATTGGCCATCGCCGCAATAAAGTGGTTTTCGCCTTCCAGAAGCGCAGTCAGGTTTTGTAGTAATTCAGCATAGCATTGTTGTTTTTTCATATTAAAACCAATAATTGAGCTAATCTGTTAGATATCAGCCGATAGCCAGCCTGTTTAAATTAAGCAATAAATGCCCAAGCCCACAAGGTTAACCCTATATTACTTCACAAAGCCAGTGTCAGCAGGTATGTTTGCGCAACCCGGCCGAGGTCTTATGGTCCAGAGCGCTGAGCGTCATGGTACAAGCGAGGCCGGCAGGCATGTGTGCAAACCAATCCAGTGCCACGGAATATGAAAATACAGCACATTCTATCGCCTATACCCGAAGGCCGTTATCATCGTTGTCCGCAATGCGATATGTTATTTATCCTGCCGGATGTCGGTAAAAACCAGGACGCATTTTGTCCACGCTGCCAGGCCAAGATTGCCCGCGGCAATGAATGGTCCCTTAATAAGCTGGCGGTAATGGCGGCAACCATGCTGTTACTGATGCCCTTCGCCTATGCCGAGCCGTTAATCAGCATTCGCTTGCTGGGTACCGCGATCAGCGCCACGCTGGTGCACGGCATTTGGCAAATGGCGATGCAGGGCAGTCCCATCACCGCCAGCATGGTGGCCTTCTGCACTATCGGCGCCCCCTGCACTTTAGTCATATCGCTGCTGTATCTCTTTTTCGGCCAACGGCTAGGCATGAACCTTAGGCCGGTGTTATTGATGCTCGATCGTCTAAAAGAATGGGTGATGCTGGATATCTATCTTATCGGCATGGCGGTGGCGGCAATCAAAGTGAAGGATTATGCCGATGTGAACACCGGCCTGGCGCTTCCCGCGTTTATTGCCTTAACGCTATGCTGCATCATGACCCTGACACATTTGAATATCGAACAACTTTGGGCAAAGTGTTACCCCGAGCCAAACAAACCGCGCTACCCGGTCTATAGACGTTCAAATACCGCGGCGCTAAGAATATGCCTCGCGTGCCATTACACCGCATTGCGCGATCGGCGCGGCCGCTGCCCGCGTTGTCACGTGCCCTTGCGGTATCGCCGTCGCCAAAGCCTACAAAAATGCTGGGCGGCGCTGATTGCGGCGATGGTACTGTTGATACCGGCGAACCTATTGCCCATATCCATCATCTATATTAACGGCGCGCGCAACGAGAGCACGATTTTGGCGGGTATCGGTTCACTGGCAGCCGATAATATTCCGGTAGCGGTGGTGGTATTTATCGCCAGTATTCTGGTGCCGTTTACCAAGGTTGTGGTGTTGTTGACTCTGTTGATCAGTATCCACTTCAAGGTTCGGCATGGCCTCAAAACCCGAATCCGCTTGTTGCGGTTCCTTGGTTGGATCGGTAGGTGGTCAATGCTGGATCTGTTTGTTATCTCCATCACGATGTCGCTGGTTGATCGAGACCAGTTGCTGGCCTTTACTATGGGACCGGCGGCCTTTTATTTTGGGGCTGCCGTTATTCTGACAATACTTGCTGTCAATTGGTTGGACAGCCGTCTGATATGGGATGCATATGCAACAAACGCCGAATACGCCGACTAACGCGACGGTTAGAAATAAACGCCGCATATCGCCATTTTGGTTACTGCCACTGATCGCGTTGCTGATTGCCGGCTGGCTGGTTTATAGCACCGTGCAGGAGCGCGGATCGACGGTAACCATTGATTTCGTTTCCGCCGACGGGATCGTGGCCGGCAGGACTCCGGTTCGATACCAGGGTGTGGAAGTCGGCACGGTACAGCATATCAAGCTTAGTAATGATCTTAAAAGCATCCAGGTCGAGGTCAGCATCAAAAGCGACATGCGCGACGCCTTGCGTAAAGGCACTCAGTTCTGGCTGGTTACCCCTAAGGCCTCGTTGGCCGGTATTTCAGGCCTTGATGCGCTGGTGGGCGGCAACTATATCGGGATGATGCCTGGCAAGGGTGACGAGGAAAAGCACTTCGTGGCGTTGGATACCCAGCCGAAATACCGGGTGAATACCGGCGAGTTACTGATTCACCTTCATGCAGACAACCTCGGGTCGCTGAATACCGGTTCATTGGTATATTACCGAAAACTACCGGTCGGAAAGGTTTATGACTATGATATTTCGAGGGAAAACGGCGACGTTACTATCGACGTGCTTATCGATCGCCGTTTTACCGATCTGGTGAAAAAACAAAGCCGCTTTTGGAATGTTTCGGGATTTAAGGCCAGCGTGGATCTCCAAGGCGCACACGTGGAGATGGAAAGCATGGCGGCGTTGGTTAATGGCGCCATTGCCTTCGACTCGCCGGCCAACGGCGAGCAGGCCCGTTCGGATGATACCTTTATACTTTATCCCGACTTGGCCCACAGCCAGCGCGGGGTGGTTATCACCTTGGATCTACCCAATGCCGATCATCTCAGCGCGGGACATACGCCCTTGTTATATCAGGGTCTGGAAGTGGGTACTCTGACGAAATTAACCCTGAATAATGATAAAAAAATCATCGGGGAGCTGACCATCAACCCATCGATTGCCGATTTGATGCGCTCCGGCACCCGTATAGAAATGAATACGCCGCGGTTATCATTAAGCAATGCCGACCTTAGCGGCCTGGTGGCCGGCACCACGCTGGAATTGATTCCCGGCGAGGGTGAACCGCAACAGCACTATACGCTGCTGGACAGTAATCATATGCTGCTACAGGAGCCGGGGGTCAGCACCTTTACTCTTTTCGCGCCGCAAAGCTACGGCATCGACAGCGGCCAACCGCTGACGCTGCTTGGCATTCCCATCGGTAAAGTGGTGAGCCGGCAACTCAATGAAAGCGGCGTCACCTTTCAAGTTGCCATCAAGCCGGACTACGCGCGACTTTTGCATAAGAACAGCAAGTTTATCGTTAACAGCCGGGTGGACGTAAAGTTCGGTTTGGACGGCGTGCGGGTACTGGGCACCAGTGCCCAATAGTGGCTGGACGGTGGGATTGTCATGGTACCTGGTTCCCAGGGTGTGCCACTCGAACGTTACCCCTTATACGGTAACCGGGAAATGGCCGATCAGGGCATACAGGGGGATAAACCCGCACCGACGCTGACGCTAACCGCCGATAGCCTGCCTGATATTCAAACCGGTTCGATCGTCATGTACCGCAAATTCCAGGTGGGTGAAATTGTTGATGTCCGCCCCACCGCGCAAAGTTTCGATGTGGATGTCTACATCCATCCGCAATATCGACATTTGCTGACCGCCGATAGTATTTTCTGGGCGGAAGGCGGTGCCAGGGTGCAAATCAACGGCAACGGCATTTCAGTCCAGGCCTCGCCGTTGGACCGCGCGCTGAAAGGCGCTATCAGCTTCGATAACATGGACGGCGCGGTGCAGGCCAAGGGAGTACCACGAAAGCTGTATGCCTCCGAAAATGCGGCGCGGGCGGTTGGCAGCCAAATCGTCTTGCGTACCTTCGACGCGAGCAAACTCGCCCCCGGAATGCCAATACGTTATTTGGGAATAAATATTGGTCAGCTGGAGACGCTTAAATTATCCACCCAGAACAATGAAGTGCTGGCACAGGCAGTACTTTACCCTGAATTTGTGCAGACGTTTGCCCGGGTTGGCACCCATTTTTCGGTGGTAACGCCTGAGATATCCGCTGCCGGCGTTAATCACCTTGAAACCTTGCTCCAACCTTATATCAACGTGGAACCCGGACGGGGGGCGACCACCCGGAGCTTTGAATTACAGGAAGCCACGATCACCGATTCACGCTATCTCGACGGTCTGAATATTGTGGTAGACACCGCGGAAGCCGGCTCATTGCAAATCGGCACGCCGGTACTCTACCGTGGCATTGAGGTCGGCGCCGTCACCTCGCTGTCTTTGGGGTCGCTGGCGGATAGGGTTTATGTAACGCTGCGCATTAGTAAACAATATCAGCACTTAGTCCGTAATAATTCCGTATTCTGGCTGGCTTCGGGCTATGACCTGAAGTTTGGCCTTACCGGAGGTATGATCAAGAGCGGTACGTTCCAGCAATTTATCCGTGGCGGCATCGCCTTTGCCACCCCGCCGACCACCCCATTGGCCCCACGCGCCACGCCCGGCCGACATTTTTTGCTTAACGCCGAGGAACAAAAAGAGTGGCATGACTGGGGAACCGCCATTCCGCAAAACTGATGCTCAGCGCAGGGTGTTGTGCAACTCAGCCCGGAGTAACGCCATTTTTAACGGTCTCCGGGTTGGTTTTTAGTATTTCATGTGATCTTGGCTATGCTTTAAAGACGGGCTTTGAGACTATGCTGTTTGGGTTAAGGAGCAGATTCACGGTTTTAACAGCCTTACCCCGAGTTACATTTCCCAGGGATACGCCCTGGCAAGCTTGATGAAAGGACTTATTATGACCAAGACTACAGTCAAAATAGGAAGTTTTGAAGTTGACGACGCAGAACTCAGTTCCGGCGCGGATCGAAATGTTAATAATATTCTGAGCATTCCTTGCAAGTCCGATCCCGATCTTTGCAAACAGCTGGACGGATGGGATGAAGGCACCAGCATTCCCGCTTTTCTGAACGGCAAAGAACACGTGCTTTTTCGGCAACAGTACGATCATGAACATGATGCGTGGATAATGCGACTGGAATAATATTTATTTATCCGCTCCGCACGGGTACGACGGTTTTGCCCGCCGTACCCGTGCGACAATTCAAGAGCACGGACTTCGGCCACTGGCAACCACCGACCAACTTATCATGCGGCGGCCTACCTGCCGGCCATTACACCCGCCCTGACGATATGGCAAAAAAATAAAGCGACATATCGAGTTCACGCACCGCTTCCATTACCGGTGGAATGCTCGATTGAGCATGCGTATTTGGTTTATTCGTATATCCATACCACGTTATTTTATGATGTCTATCATTATTATTTTCGTTGCCGTTCGACTCCATCGTGCCATGAGGAAAATGCATTTGCATAACGTTTATGATCAGCGGGACAAGACCGGAAAATTTATCGATAACATCGTCATAATACTTATTAACGATTCTATTCCACGTCGCAGCCAGGTTTTTATTTAAAACATGATCCAAATTACCGGATGCCTTTGATACTTTTGCAGGAGCCCGGTCGAGTTCGAGTGCCATTCTTAATTCTTGGATCATCAACGGCAAACAAAAAAATATCGAATGCGCAGCTAATAAATTCGGTTGTATAAACAACGCTTCTAAAAATCGACCAAATTCGATCAAGGTGTATTTATCAATTCCACTAAAAAAACCCCTCTGACCAGCGCCCATCATCAATGCCGCATTGAGGTAGCGCCACTCCAGGGAACCCACCACCATCGAATTGATTGAAAGATCGTTTTCCTGATAATACATAATTGGAATTACTGGAGCAACAATCCGATAACGTATATATTCAAGCGTCTGTTGATTCAAGGGTACATCATCTTTATGATGGGTTTTTCCTAGCACTGCCTCGACCGCCGCGATTAACTGTCGCATAGTCATATCGTTATTATGATAGGGCATTCGAATATGCTGGATAAAACTCTCCAAGATAAATCCCGGCAATGACATATTAAATATATTTTTTGCTATCCAGAGATGAACATTTTTTTCGAGATTCGACGTTGTCGCCGCCGCGTCAGGCAAAATAAAATCGGTCTTATCCTTAGCTAATTTTAGGTTTATTTCTCGCAATGCGTCATCTTTGTTATGGTAAAGTCTATCTATAATCAAATTAATCATGCGAAATGTACAATGCCGCACCGGAATAGGTCGGCGCTTTGCATCAAACATCTGTTTACCTAAATATAGGTAGATTCTTAAGTTACTCAGCCGCAGGGACTCGCTGTCTGGTCGCCCGGTGATCCTACTGGATGCGGATTTATCGGCAACGGTGGCCTGGCGTAAATAAGTTCGAGGCTCAGGGACGGCGGCGTTTGCCGCTGCGTCAACCATAAAGGCAGGTGCATGGGTCTGGCCGGCATAACGCGCTGAAAGTTTATTCGGCACCAAAGGAATTTGGTTGGAATGCACGAGTAAAATTTCCGGTTTTTTTGTGAAAACGAGTGCTACGTTTCCAGCATAACTTAATGGCCGACATGGATCATTATCTTTTGAAACTCCATCCGGTTGAGGATCAAGGTAGGGGTAAAAATCATTATTACCACTAGCAACATCAAAAAAGATATTTGGATATTTCATCGCAGCTCCATCGGGCAGGGGAAATTTGCCACAACACAACATATATAATTGACATTTATGATTATAAAAACATCAGCGCCAGCGGTTAAACACAGCCTTATCCTTTCAGGACACTTGTTTTTTCCATTATAGCTAAAATACCTTAACGGCAATAACATGAGATATATAAATAAGAAAGGTTACCTGATACCGGTGTTGCCGCCACCTGCTTATCCTCACTCGGCAGGACCTTTTACCCTGGTATTGATCATCTCCATTTGTCATGGCGGCACATGTTCCTCCACCCGCCCCGCCCTCCAAGAGATAGCCCGCTATACTTAACGCAGGATGCCCATCAACAGGTAAGATGCAGGGCAACCAATTAGGTCAAAAGTACTGCGTTCAAATATAAAAATGTTTTACAGGTGGGAGTGTTAGATGATTGATACAGTGGCGCAATTAGAACAGGTACGAGCAGAGTGCCGTAAAATGGTGACTCGCCGCGCGGGATTATCAGCCGGCGCGGCGGTAGTGCCGATCCCCGGGCTTGATATTGGTACCGATGTCTCACTGCTGATGACGCTGCTGCCCACTATCAACGAAAAGTTCGGTCTTAGCCCGCAGCAGATTGAGGGCATGCATCATGATCGAAAAAAATACACCCTGCTGGCAATCACCGGCATCGGCAGCAGATTAATAGGCAGTACCATCACCCGAGAATTGATTAAAACGATCCTGCGTCGCGTAGGCATCAGGATCGCCACCAAATCCGTGGTGCGCTATGTGCCGATTATAGGACAGGCGGCGGCGGCCGGGCTAAGCTTCAGCGCGATGAAGCTACTAGGTAATGCCCATGTAGAGGATTGTTATAAAGTCATTTATCAGGTGTTGGCCGAACAAAAAAATACGGTTTACCCGATGCCACCGCCTGCTTTACCACCCGGATCCGATGTCTGCTAGATATTGCCGAGTCGGCTTGACAGCGACGACGCGATATCTAGCCGCCTGCCGCCGATTTCATCAACGGCTGCATCCGTCGCTTCTTGTTCCAATATACTCACCGCCAGCCCCGCCGCCGCTTGACCTGAAAAATCATGCTCGGGAGCGCCGATACAAAACATCCCTTCGCGAATCTGCCCATTGTCCACCGAATGACCACGCTGGCGTACCAGCGTCAATTCCGGCAACAATAAATCGCAATACGCCACGCGGTGAACCGCGAGCCGCTGCGGCCGGCCGATTTCAAAGCGGCAACCAATATACCCATCATTTAGGATACCGAGGATCGCTTTGCCGGTAGCGGGGTTTATGCCCTCGGCCATTGAGGCCGTGCGCTCGGTGCAAAAAATGCGCTTATTGGCGAGTCGCATGGGCGTGCAGGTGGTGACTGACCATGACTCCGATGCCTGGCCATCGTTCAGGCTCGCGCCTGAATACTATGATTGATGTGAAACCGGGCTCAGACCGATCGCCCGCAGAGAGGTAAAGGCGCTATCCATTGACTGGATGGTCAAACTAAATAGCGCTTTTTTACTGTTTATACTTTAAATAATTCGAGTTGCAGGGCGGCGGCAAGCGCCTGCGGCCCGATAATTTTACCCACTGAGCCCTATTTTGGCAGAGGCGGAAATACTCGGTAACACTCTACATAACTTGTTAACAGCAAAGGAAAAAAAGATTCTATACACTGCCTGTCGATTCAACGACATGAATATTTCCACTTTTTTTCCTTACCCTTTACGGTGGCGCGATGAGCGTTGCTCTTTGTGAGAGTGAATTATGTATTTTATACAAATTATTGTCCTCGCCATCGTTCAGGGCCTGGCTGAATTACTGCCGGTATCAAGTTCCGCGCACGTCATTATCGCCGAAAAACTTATGGGCCTGGATCCCACCGCGCCCGATATGACCCTGTTGCTGGTGATGTTGCATACCGGCACCATGTTTGCGGTGATCATTTATTTTTGGAAAACCTGGCGTACGACCTATTTTAGCTCGGTCAAAAACTTTCGGCAGAATGCGTTTTACATCATCCTGGCAACAGCGGTAACCGGCATCGTCGGCTTAACGCTGCAGAGCCTGATTAAACGTTTTTATGGTCACAGCGCCCCTGACTTTGAGATTGAGCGGCTATTCGGCGATACCACGCTTATCGCGGCCGGTCTGGCCGCCGCCGGCATTCTTATTATCGTTTCGTCCCGGTTTCATGAACGCAACGCCGAACAGGGAGACCTATCCGGCACCCGTGCCATTGTGATTGGTTTGGTGCAAGGTCTTTGTCTGCCGTTTCGTGGATTTTCCCGTTCGGGCGCCACTATCTCCACCGGATTGGCATTGGGCGTAACCCGCAAACGCGTTGAGGAATTCAGTTTTGCCCTGGCGGTGGTCCTCACCCCGGCGGTGATCGCGAAGGAAGGCTTCAGATTGTTTCACAGTACTGCAGCCACGCCGAGCCTGGCGCGGGGCAACCTGCTGCATTTGCTGGCACCCAGCCTTCTCGGCATGGTGTTTAGCTTTATCGCCGGACTGGTAGCCTTGCGTTGGCTGTCGCGCTGGCTGGAACAGGATCGATGGCATCTTTTCGGCGGCTATTGTATTTTGGCCGCCCTAATGGTGTTTTGGCTTGGCTAAGGTTGAGATCTACAGCTCATTGGTTGCCAATGAGCTGGCGGCCTGCCCATGCTCAACCCCGAGAATATCACGGAGAACCCTGGGTTGCGCACCCCGCCCGAGACGCTAACCAGACCTGCCCGGCAATCTGGTAGTCCGCTCACTAGATAAAACGGAACTGCCTTTGGGTTAACTGGCTATACCAATTTTTAAAGACCCGCCTTGACGTTTCGCTCTGCATACCCTGACTCAATCCCTCGCCCACCCGGTTCCGCCATGTGGCAGCCCGATACCCACGGCAACCGCGTACAACGATAACGACATTACTCTCAGACCGAATGCGGCCACCCGATAATTAATTGTGAACTGGGTCATTATTTTCGCTTAAATTGGTTGGACAACATTCCAATTTAACTCACTATAAACGCCGATAACCATTTTGAGCATGAGGGATTACCATGACGTACCGCAGTAATTTCAAACCAGGATCCACCCGCTGGGCGGTTCGCCGCAGTCAGTGGCGTAGCATGGGTATCAGCGACGAAGATATGCTAAAGCCGAAAATTGCCGTGATTAATACCTCCAATTCACTATCTTGCTGTTATATCCACCTCGATGAAATCTCGAAAAAGGTACAAGAGTCCATCCGCGCCGCCGGAGGCCTGCCATTTGAAATCCGCACCGTAGCGCCAAGCGATTTTGTCACCAGCGCCGGTAAGAAAGCACGTTACCTTATGCCGACCCGCGATCTGATCGTAAATGAGATTGAAGTTATGGTCGAAGGTGCGGTGCTTGACGGCATGATTTGCCTCTCTTCTTGTGACAAAACCACCCCCGCCCACCTGATGGCCGCGGCGCGGCTAAACATCCCCGCGCTGCTGTTAACCTGCGGGTATCAAATCGGCGGCAAATGCCACAGTGAAAAATTTGTCGATATCGATGATGTGTACGAATCCATTGGCGCGGTAGAAACCGGGGCCATGACGCTCGCGGAGCTGACGGATATGACCGAATCGGCAATCCAGTCGCCGGGCGTATGCGCCGGCCTCGGCACCGCCAACTCCATGCATATCGTCGCCGAAGCCCTGGGAATGTCCCTGAGCGGCAACTCGCCAATCTGGGCCAATAGCCGGCGGCTGCGCGAATATGCACAGGCTGCGGGCAAGCGCATTGTCGAACTGGTCCAACAGGACATTCGTCCTCGGGATATTCTTACCGCCCAAGCGGTAGAAAACGCCATTATGGCGGTGCAGGCGGTTGGCGGTTCGGTCAACACGGTGCGTCACATTTCCGCCGTGGCCACCGAGGCGGAATTGCCCATCGACGTGGTGGGATTATATGAAAAATTGGCTGATAAAATCAGCCTGCTGACGGCAGTACGGCCGAATGGCCCGTTTCGCACCGAGGATTTGGATGTTGCCGGCGGAACGCCGGGCGTGCTGTCACGCTTAAAAGACCAACTGCATCTTGAGTGCTTAACGGTTAACGGCCGCACGGTTGGTGAAAATATCGCCACGGTGGTGGTGAAAAACAACGAGGTCATTCGCACTCGTGACAACCCCATCAGCCGGCGTCCCGGCGTGGCTATCTTTCGCGGCAATATGGCCCCGGACGGCTCGATCGTCAAGCTGTCGGCCGTCTCCCCGGAGCTCCATGAATTTAGCGGCCCCGCCAATATTTTCGACGGCGAGGACGAGGCTATCGCGGCCTTGAGCAACGGCAAAATACAGCAAGGCGACGTGGTGGTCTTGCGCAATATGGGCGTTATGGGGGGCCCTGGCACCGTATTTGCCGCCAGTTTTGTCGCCGCGCTTAACGGCGCGGGTATTGCCCAATACGTGGCGGTGGTAACCGACGGAGAACTTTCCGGCCTTAATCGCGGGATCGTCGTCGGCCAACTGATGCCAGAGGCCGCTGCCGGCGGCCCATTAGCCATTGTGCGCCAAGGCGAAAAAATCACCATTGACGTGGAAAGACGCCGAATCGATGTGGATATCAGCGACCAGGAACTCCGTGAACGCTTAAACGACTGGCGACCGCTGGAGCGCGAGGCGAACGGTAGCTGGCTCTCCCAGTATGTACAGCTCGTCCAGCCGATAGCCCAAGGCGCGGTACTCGGAAAACGTAAAATCCATAACCCATAATTCCGTCGGGGTGCCGGGAATATTCGTGGCCCCCACCGACCTAACCCACAGGAGCAGCAGCATGGAGATATATCATGAAGGCGCCAGGAGCCTACCGGTTGTGCAGCAGGTAGACGTACTGGTGGCCGGCGGCGGTCCCTCGGGGGTGGCGGCGGCTACCGCCGCGGCCCGGGCCGGACAGAATACCCTGATGATTGAACGCTATGGATTTTGCGGCGGCATGGCCACCGCAGGCATGTCCGGGGCGATCTGCGGCCTGTTTACCTCCGGGAAATCGGCCCCACTGCGCCAGCTCGTGCACGGATTTGCCGGCGAATTCTATCATCATCTGCAAAAACGTGGCGCAGTCAGCGCGCCGTTCCCGTTCGGCGCAACGGCGTTGGTCGTCCACGATCCTCAGGTATGGAAGGAAATAGCAGACGACCTCCTCGCCGACAGCGGGGTAAAAGTGCTGTTTCATACCCAGATGACGGATGTCGTTATGCAGGATGGTGAGCTGAAAGGGGTGATTATCGAAAATAAAAGTGGTCGGCAGGTGATCCTGGCTAAACGGTTCGTGGATGCCACCGGGGATGGCGATCTGTGCGTTAAGGCCGGGGTGCCGCATACCCTCGGGCGCAACGGAATGGTGCAATATCCCACGATGGTGTTTCGCATGAATCAGGTGGATATCGCCCGTGGCATCGGGCATTCCATGCAACAGCTCGAGGTTTGGGTTGAAGAGGCGCAGCGCCAGGGGTACACACTTCCACGCCGACATATCTACCTGTTGCCCTCACCCCGGCCCAATGAGGTTATGTGTAACGTCACCAGCATCCTACGGGAAGATGGTCGTCCCATCGATGCCACCAGCGCAGAGGATCTGACCTTTGCCGAGCAGAGCGGCCGGCGGCAAATTCGGCAATATGAGCGTTTCTTGCAACGTTTTGTGCCCGGATTCGAGCACGCCAAGATCAATGACGTCGCCACCCAGATCGGTATTCGCCAAAGCCGCACCATCGTCGGCCAGGGAAAGCTCACCAACGATGACGTATTGTTGGCGCGCAAAAGCCCTCGGTCGGTGGCAAAAAGCGCCTGGTGTATTGAGGCGCATAACAATGACGGCATTTTTATGTTTTACCTCGATAACGATTATTACGATATTCCCTACGACACGCTATTGCCGCAGCAGGTGCCTAACCTTATTACCGCCGGTCGAACGCTATGCGCCGAACATGAAGCGCTGGCCTCGGCGCGGGTCACTGCCCAATGTTTTCTTACCGGCTACGCGGCCGGCACGGCGGCGGCACTTTCATTGCGCCAGAACCGAGCGTTTGCCGGCGTCGATATCGCCGAGCTGTGCTCGATTATTGAATATTCTGTCTGACCCTACCCGCTTTGTTATGGAGAAAAGAAATGAAACCGATTTTAGGCTTTATCGGCCTGGGCATTATGGGCAAGCCGATGGTACGCAACCTCTTGGCCGCAGGGTATGAGGTACATGTTTACAGCATCCTCGCGCGGGATATCGACGAGGTCATCAAGGATGGCGCCATCGGCGAACCCTCCAATGGCAACGTTGCCCGTAGGGCGGATATCATCATCACTATGGTGCCCAACACACCGCAGGTCGAGGAGGTCGTATTTGGTGAGGACGGCGTGGCGGCAGCGCTTGGCGCCGGAAAAATCTGGATGGATATGAGCACTATCTCTTCCTTGGCCACCCGTGAGTTTGCCGAACGTATAACGGCCATCGGCGCGCGGATGCTCGACGCACCGGTCAGCGGCGGTGACAAAGGCGCCAAAGGGGGCACGTTATCGATAATGGTGGGCGGGGAAGCGGATGTTTTTGAACGCTGCCGTCCGATTCTGGAAATTTTGGGTTCGCGGGTTACCCATGTCGGCGGCAATGGCGCCGGTCAGGTAGTCAAATCGTGCAATCAAGTATTGGCGGCCGCCACCATGGCGGCGCTGGGCGAATCCTTGGTGATGGGGGCCAAGGCGGGCGTCGAGCCCGCCAAAATAGTCGAAGTGCTCTCTGCCGGCTATGCCCGTTGTGGCGCGCTGGATATCCGCGGCGGCCAAATACTCGAACGAAATTTTGCGCCGGGCTTTATGACGCGTTTGCAATATAAGGATTTGGGCCTGGCCATGGAGTTAAGTAAAGGCATTGACGCGCCGATGCCTATCGCCGGTCTGGTACATGAACTGTATAAAGTATGCATGTCTCAGGGCAACGGTAATGAGGATCACTCCAATATCATCAAGGTGTTTGAGCAGATGGCCGGTATCGCCGTGCAGGCCGCCGGTATGGCGGATAAATAGGAGTTGCGTATGAAAATCATATTTCGTTGGCACGGCCCGGAAGATCCGGTATCTCTGGAATATATCGCACAGATACCCGGTTTGTACGGTATTGTCTCTTCTTTATATAAACAGCCGCTGGGTACCCTCTGGCCAGAGCAAAGCCTGCTACACATTAAACGCTTGGCCCACGCTCACAAGCTGCAATTTGACGTGGTGGACAGTTTTCGTATCCACGAGGATATCAAACTTGGCAAACCAAGCCGGGATCGGCTGATTAATGAATATATTGAGAATCTCCATATTTTGGCCCGCTGCGGCATAAAGATCGTTTGCTATAACTTTATGCCGGTATTTGATTGGACCCGCACCAATCTAGCCTATCCATTGCCTGATGGCTCAAATACCCTCTCATATGACAGCGCGACAATTGACGCCATCGATCCCCGTGAAGGCATTGATCTACCGGGCTGGGGGGCTAAATACGCGCCGGAGCGATTACAACAATTACTGGCGGATTACCAGCAGGTGGATGAGGAAAAGCTATGGGGAAATTTGGCGTACTTTCTGCGTAAGGTCATTCCGGTGGCACAAACCCTAGGACTTAGGTTGGCCCTACATGCCGACGATCCGCCCCGTAAACTATTCGGTTTACCGCGTATTTTGAAAAACGTCGAGGATCACCGTCGGCTGCTGGAGATTATCGACCATCCGGCCAATGGTTTGACTTTATGTACTGGTTCCCTCGGCTGCGATCGGCGTAATGACGTACCGGCGATGGTTAATGAATTCGCTGCCCGCGGCCGGGTACACTTTGTGCATTTTCGCAACGTGAAGGTAAGCGACAATGGCGATTTTTACGAGTCGGCGCATCCCAGCGCCAGCGGCTCGCTGGATATGGGCGCGATTATGGCCGCTTTATATGACGCAAACTATCAAGGCTATATTCGTCCTGACCATGGTCGCATGATTTGGGGGGAAACGGGCGTTCCAGGATATGGGCTTTATGATCGGGCTTTGGGGATCATGTATATACAGGGCTTATGGGAGGGGCTGAGCAAAGGCAAACAACGGTGAACGCTTAAGGCCCGCCGACGGCGGGCTCTTTTCTGTCGTTATCGTTCATTATCAGGTCATTTTAACGAATAAAGCATGTTTTCTTACATAATCGTAGAACGGCTTTTCATGTTTTGCGCGATCCACTTTTTTGTCTTTTTTGTAAGCATCCCCGATCTGAACCAGCAACGTTCTATTAGCCTGACTTTCGTCACGAGCCAGGTGATGGCCAAGAACATAATCCAATTCAAAGTCTTGGCTGAAATTAATAAAATCACCATCTTTTGGCGGCATAATATGACCCTTGCAGTATGCATCAAATTGGTGCCCTTTAGCTATAGAACAGCTGAGGACATCGTGCCAAGCATAAAGCGTCTTAAGTCAATTTAATTTCAGGAAACATAATGTAAATCAATATTAAGCCGGTTTTATGGGCACGACCGCTGTTTTGGCATACATTTTATCAGCCGCGCCAGGCTAACCTGGGCATAGAAAGGAGCCGGCGATCACTTATCCATGATTTTTAGCTCGTTTAGGCGCCGCATATAACCTTTTAAGAAAAACTTAGCGGATAATTGAACATCAGATGATAGTTTTTCATAGGTATTTACTGCTAAATTAAGCAACTTAGCGCCAAACTTACGGTAACTTTTGTTAATTAGTGAGTTTTTAGCGAATTTTTCTGGAAAAACAATAGTACTTTTCGCCGAATCACGTTGAGCAATATTTACTGGATGCGGATGCATTATAGGATTATTTCGTATTTAAATCTTCACTCAAGTCATGATGTTGATTAACTTTTATCCTTAGATAATGATTTAACGTAGCGTATCATGACGCACTTATTACCGTAGCGAAACGATATCTTTAAAGAGTGAAATAAGCCTCAACAACTCGATAACAACAATGGTTAACATATTTTTATCGGGGCATGGTAAAAGCGAATGGAGAGATACCAGGGTTGTATCTCTCGATATTTTTAACCTCTGTGAACAATAGCGTTATTCCGCGCATCAATTACATTATCAATATATGTCTGATCAGTATTTTTTAGCGCTTGGCTCTCACCCGAGGAGCTATTCAGAACAACCACAAATTCATCTTTAATAGCCTTAAAAATCACCACTGCAAGAATGCAGATAACCACTCCAGCGATTTTCCACCCAAACGAGGCCAAAAACAACATACCCAACCCAACAACCATCATGATGATAGGGAATAATCTGTTAGCATCTATTTTATGTTTCTTTACCGAGGTTACGCCCTGCATAGCATAGGTGGTGGTTCCTACGCGGAATCTGGCGTTAGTAACGATAATGCTGCCGTTTTTATAAAACTCCCTCTCTTCGGTATTGTCGTCCATTTCCCATCCAATGTGTTTTTGCAGTGTAACGAAATAATACAACGTTACTCGTAAAACGCTATCGGCACAAACATCGTTTTAAATTAAAAATTTGTTGTACTCTAAATTTACTTTCTCACAAAATAATATAACGTTATAAGGTAAATATTTTCTCCAGACCATTATTTGGGCTAGTTAAATTGTTATGTAGTCAATACCGTTTCGATTGGACATAGCCGTGATAATAGACAACTGCCAAAATTGCGCCATCACAACCCCTATGGCCACGTCTTTGTTTTTGAATCGTTGAGATTAGCGCCGGATGTTGAGGAATTGGTAGAGTCGTTATCAGCTGATGAGTTCCAATTATGACCTAAAAGAGCGCTATCTGAATCATCCTGCTGGGATCCAGATGAATCACTAAGTGAATCGACCGACTTAGGACGGGATGTGTCGTTAAGTAAATCCTCCGGAATAGGTGTGGTCGTAATGCCCTTATCGCTAAGAGTATCTTCCGTACCGGTGCCTTCCTGACTGGTGCTGGTCCATGAACCATCGCTATCTAGGGTATCTTGCCCATCGGCTTCATTTGGGATGCTATTGGACGTGGAACCATCCTTATGAATACAAAAAGATCCCCCTAAGCCGTTTGGTTGACAATCGTCTGCATAGGCATAGGCCGCTGGTAATAATGGTACTAGCATAATTATGAGCATAACCTTTTTATTTAGCCGCATTATCTATCCCTCAATGTCAGTTGACACTTCATCATTAAGGCGGAAGGGCAAAAAGTCACTTGGCTAAATTCTTAAAAAGGCATCTCGTTTGTAACTTATTATTTGACTATAAATATAACCACCCGATAGATGGATGGCTTTGTCGGATTTGATCGCAAGGAGTACGAGCAGATCCTCGCACCTTGCATGGAAGCTAAACATTGCTTCGCCAGGTGCGCTATACTTCCAAAAATTTGGAGACCGTTATGTCATACAACCTAGGCGATCTGCCGCAAACCGAAAAAGACAAAATCAACACCGACATTGCCGCTTCCGGCGTGGCCTACAAGGAGCGGCTGAACATGCCCGTTGTCGCTATCCACGTTGAGGGAGAGCAACCAGAGGCGCTACGCGAATACTTCCGGCAACGTCTGACACATTACAGGCAGGCGAGCGCATCATTCCCGCGCAGTTTCGATCCGGCCTATTTGCAAATGGCGGAGACCAATAAAAAGTAAAACATTCATACTCTGATTACATCCAGTAGTTAACTGGACCACAGGCATGGACGCCGAAGAGATAGCGGTAATGGCACTATATTACAACATTCCCGCAGCGTTCGACGCGACAACGTAGCGTGCAACGACTTTATCCTACCGCATTATTTTCGCACACGAGGGGGATGGTACTGGAATTCATTCCTATATCCTATAGCCCTAATCCATTTACCTAAACGCTTAAAGGCGCCACCATTTCCTGATAAACGGAAATGATTTCCCGGTCGACCTGACATACCTACATATCCAGCACGCCCGCTATATCCACCAGCCATGTCCCATTTGATAGTTCAGGGCTAAATAAATTTATCGACCACGTCCTATGCCCAGAAAAAGATATCGCGCCACGAATCAGCGCTTATTTATTTGGGCAACATCCATTAACGACCCTGCCCGCCCTTGCGGTCCACTTTTGCCTGCGATCAAGGAGAAGCACGCCAATATTCTCGCCCCTGAGACCGGATTTTTTATATCTACGGACAGATCTTGCATGGCATCCGAGCCAGAAGATAGCCATCCCAGCGGTACGTCGTAATCAAACACATATGAGATAACCATATCACCCGGAAGAAAAATCCGCGGAACATTCTATAGGGGTAGCAAGAATCATGATTAACACTATGATTTATAATGAAAATTAGCATTTCCTCTACTCTGTAATAGCGCAGACCTTGGCGTGAATCTATCGCCAACGCTAGCAGCGGTAAGAATTTGAAAATTTGCTGCTGATTATAAATTTTTGTTACCAGTTTACTAAAAAAACCTTTCTTTAAGTATTATCCATTAACAGAAAGGTAAAGATTCATGCCACATATCAATAAAACCCACCTTTTTGTGATTTTTGATCGTTTTTTCCTATCAAAATAAATCTATTATGATAAAAAAATTGATGGGAACCAAATGAACATTTCCTTATCCAGTGGCCATGTATGCTTCCAGCCGGAGTACCGGTCCGTCGTAGGATTATCTGGGAAAAAAATAGCAATAAAATGCATAAATTACAATGAGATACCACTTATTCAACAGTTATTGTTCTTAAGGCAATCTCCCCCAGCCGATCTGCTGGTGCTGATTCATGTCGATTTTTTGGTAGCCAGACAGATAGTCATGCAATCGGATATCAAAACAATTTTGTACTCAATGCTTAATTTGCGGTTGGTAATAAGCGAAGATTTTCCTAATCTTAATGAAGGACGAAACAACCCGCTTATAAAGGAATTACGCAAAGGCTTTCATTTATGGTTTTGGGGTCTTGGCAATACCCGTACGAGTATGATACCGGTAATGGAAGGATTGTTCGAGGGTGTAATTTTTGATAGCAATTTTTACTCTGAATATAAGGATAGCCTGATACTTAAAACAACGGTAGATATATTAAAACAGTACACAAAATATATTATAGCCGACGAAAACAACACCCTTTATCAAATCGAATAATGATGACATATTTTGACGCCATTTTATGATACGCGGCGGTCACCACATTATCGTGCTGCAACGTATTCTCGGCCATTCCTATATCCGCATTGTCCCGTACTATGCGCTTTTCGTGCCCGACCACTTGGAGGAAGCGGTTCTACTCAATCCATTGGTGTCGATTGATGGCGGCAAAATGGCGACACAGGATCGAATACGGCAGAACAAGGTAATTAACTGATTTATTGGATAAGCAGTCGATTACCCTATCCTGCAAAAAAAAACGAATGCTACATCTTTTTTCGCTCCATAAGGTTAAAATTGATTTATTTCATAGAGTTATGACGAATTCAGTTTGCAGGTTAGAGCACTGTTCAATGACATAGCGCGTTACAGATTCTTGCGTGGGATCTGCCTGTGGGTTTCCGTTGGTATAATTCACCGCGTCGAGGTATTGCTCGTACACCTGACGCTTGGTAACTATCGCGCCCACAGCGCCGCCGTAATCCTGATTAATGCCGGTGATCAGCCCGCTGATATTGGCAAAGGTCACTGTTGTTGACAGTGCTGGCCGATTAGCGTACCGGTTCCTCTAACCTCAAATCCAGAAGCCTCAACGGGGTATGGCTGGTATGGATTACTCCCATTAAAAAAACCGGCACGGTGGCCGGGTTATGTATGCTTAATTATCTCATCTAGCTTAATAGAATAGTGCAGCCGGAATGATTTATATTTAGAAATGCACTACTATTTTGAACGCCACATTCTATATTGTCCCCAAAAGCCATTTTCAGCGATATATTCCTGATCAGTGCCATCGGCTATAAGGTCGAGAGTCTTCCTCATGCCCATGCTAAGAACATTACATTCATTGCTGACCTTGAGTTTATGTGGACCATTTTTAATATATGCAGTCACGAATTGATTCTGCTTTAGCAAAGCCACGTCGTTTTCGTCGATGGAAACTAGAAACTTACACATTCCTCCACTTCCGCCGCCTATGAATTGCTTATTCCTTGTCACGGTAATTTTAGTCTACTGCTCTCCAGATTTAGGCGACACGACGTCTTTATTAAGGACTTGATCCGCTGGACCGTAAGGCCTTGCACATCCGACTAACCCAAAGATAAAAACGGACAATACTAATTTTTTCATTTTTATTTCCCTTATTTTTTATTTTTCGCATATTGCTGATCGCATCGAATGTTTATCGATTCTATTCTGAATTTTATCACCATCATCGACAATTCTTGTATATTTATGATTTTTTCTCACGGACATTCACGGGCCGACTTAAGCTACCCACCCACCAGCCAATCAGCCTGGGCGGTATACACGAACAGGCGATCCAGCCGCAACCTTATCAACCACAGCCAAAGCTATAACAGCCAGACATAACCAAGTTTTTTTCATCGCTATCCCACCAGTTACATTTCGTAACAGCATATCACCAGGGATGCGCAAAGGAACGCAAAAAAGATCCCCATAATTGATAGCATAGATTCCCTAGCCCCCTAACGTTGAGCCTATCATGAATTTTTTGCCCACCTTGTTCCAGGCGTCCATATTTATGTCTGATCCATTATTTGAGGTTATTATCGTTATCTCAGACCTTGAGCCATCCGCCCCTTCAAATTGAAATACTGTGACATTTCTACCTTCATAAAACCCACGTCTAACATCGCTTCTGTCAAAATTCTCATTATCAATGATCATTTCCGCATCACCATTATTGGAGAGATAAAACTTGGCATGATGCCACTTATGTGTACCAAGGAGATCACCTGACAGAAATTCACAATTGAGTGATATATCACCCTTAATGCACTCTGTTGTCAGCTTTTCGTTTCCACTAGCTATCATGCTGGCTATAGTTGGTTTTGACACCAAAGTGCTATTGGTTTTATTGTCACACGCAGTTAACACAAGAAGGCAACATAAACAAATCAACTTATTCATACCAGAACCCAGACAGTTATATTTTTCAATAGAATATCACTGGTTTTCTGCGAAACAATGCAAATTGTA
The DNA here is from genome assembly GCA_015654745.1 of Enterobacterales bacterium. Lineage (GTDB taxonomy): Bacteria > Pseudomonadota > Gammaproteobacteria > Enterobacterales > Enterobacteriaceae > Acerihabitans. Next base: position 299 of record JAATGH010000274.1, on the reverse strand, counting down.
ATGAATTAAGCAACAACTTCATGCACCGTCACGGTTAAATAATCGTGACCTCAGCAGAGACCGGTGACGGAGGCCCCTCTGTAGTCTCCCCTGAATTTAGTCTTACCGCTTGATGGAGTTTTCTGGTTAAAATGCAACCAACGGGAGGCTATTCATGAAGAAAGCACGTTTCACTTAAACTCAGATCTTGCGAGTCCTGAAAGAAGTTGAAGGTGACCGGCATGTGAAGGATGTCTGTCGCGAAAACGGTGTTTCAGAAGCCAGCTATTACAACTGGAAAGCCAAATACGGCGGCATGG
>JAATGH010000411.1 GCA_015654745.1 Enterobacterales bacterium | reverse complement strand
GCCAAGGAGGACGTGGCGGATTACTTTTTGGCTTATGCAAAGAAGTTCGAGGCGCCCATCCGTACCGGCGTTGAGGTAAAAAACGTCGTTCGCAATATAGGGCGCGCGGGTTTTACCGTCGAAACCTCGCAAGGGGTCATCGACGCACAGCGGATTGTCGCCGCCACCGGCCCTTTCCAGAAGCCGATTATCCCGCCCATCGCTCCTCAGGATAGCGCGGTTCATCAGATCCATTCGGCCAACTACGTGAACCCGCAACAACTGCCCACCGGCGCGGTCCTGGTGGTCGGCGCGGGCTCGTCCGGCGTGCAGATCGCTGATGAGCTTCAACGTTCGGGAAAACGGGTCTACCTTTCCGTTGGGCCGCATGACCGGCCGCCACGCGCCTACCGCAACCGCGATTTTTGCTGGTGGCTTGGTGTGCTCGGCCTGTGGGATGCCTCGGTTGGCGAGCCCGGCAAGTAGCATGTCACCATTGCCGTGAGCGGCGCCCGCGGCGGCCATACGGTGGATTTTCGTAAACTGGCCGGGCAGGGGATTACGCTGGTTGGACTGACCAAAGCGTTCCGGCAGGGTAACGTCGCGTTCCAGCCGGATCTGGTCGACAACGTTAGACGAGGCGATGAAAACTATCTTTCGTTACTGGACGCCGCCGATCGGTATATCGTGAAGAATGGACTGGATTTCCCCACAGAACCTGATGCCCGCCATTTCCTACCCGATCCTGAGTGCATGACGTCCCCGATCCTTTCACTGAATCTGGCGCAGGCCGGCATTACCACCATTATCTGGGCAACCGGCTATGCGGTTGACTACGGCTGGCTGAACGTTGATGCATTCGACGCCCAACACCGTCCACAGCATCAACGCGGAGTGTCAAAAGAGCCGGGCGTTTATTTCCTGGGGCTTCCGTGGTTATCCCGGCGGGGTTCTACCTTTATTTGGGGGGTGTGGCACGATGCAAAATATATCGCCGATCATATCGCAACCCAACGTAAATATAGCCAGTACCAGGGGCCACGGGAACGTTAATCATGATTTCAAGAATGCTTGTTTAACGCATCAACGCGCAAGGATTAATCAGATGCCAACTCATACTCGTATACGCATGTTTAATACTAAAACCACCTATCCCGATCAGTCTCTGGATAACGATTTGTGCCAGGCGGTACGCGCAGGCAATACCCTGTATCTACGCGGACAGGTGGGTACCGATTTTGACGGTAACCTGGTGGGGCTGGGCGATGCCGGCGCCCAGGCCGAACAGGCCATGAAAAACGTGAAGCAGTTGCTGGAAGAAGCGGGCAGCGATCTGTCCCATATTGTTAAAACCACCACCTATATCATTGACCCGCGTTACCGCGAGCCGGTTTACCAGGCGGTAGGAAAATGGCTCAAGGGCGTATTCCCGATTTCAACCGGTTTGGTGGTTTCAGCGCTGGCCCAGCCCCAATGGCTGATGGAAATCGATGTGATTGCGGTGATCCCCGATGACTGGGCCGCTAAGGAAAATCCATGACCTTTTCGATTGCGGCACGCTGTCCCGAAACCGGGCGGCTAGGTATTGCGCTCAGTTCATCAAGCATTGCCGTCGGGGCACGCTGTCCCTGGCTACTGGCCGGGGTTGGCGCCGTCTCCAGCCAGAACATAACCCTGCCGGCGATTGGCCTGGACGCGCTGGCCAATCTAAAAGCGGGCGTCCCCGCGCAGCAGGCGCTCAGGGAGGCGCTGGATGACGATTTATTCAGCCGGTACCGGCAGGTTATCCTGATAAATGCCGCGGGAGAAACCGCGGCTTTTAGCGGAGACAGCACTCTCGGCGTATTTAATGTGGTTGCCGGGGATAACTGCATCGCGGCCGGCAATATGCTGGCCAGCCAGAGCGTGATTGACGCCATGATCGGTGAGTTCGAGCAGGCTGGCGGGGAACTGGCCGGCCGACTGATCGCCGCCCTGCGCGCGGGACTGTCTCATGGCGGTGAAAGCGGGACGGTTCATTCGGCGGCGGTCAAGGTGGTCGATGACTATACCTGGCCGATTGTTGATCTGCGGGTGGATTGGAGCGATAACGACCCGGTCGCCGAACTGGAGAGACTATGGCGGGCATATGAGCCGCAGATGCAGGCGTATATCACCCGCGCGCTCGATCCGCGCGAGGCGCCCAGCTATGGCGTACCGGGTGATGAATAGCCGCCTAGGGCCTATATGCTGGCACAACTGCCGGCGGCGTTGATACCACCAGCCGGGAAGGGCGTTATTATGGTTGCGGCAGCACGGATATGAAGGGTTTTATCGCCTGTGTCCGAGCCTCCTTGCCTGTGATTAAATGGCTCAGTCGGTCCGTCTTGCGTCAGCTGAGCCGGATGACGCGCGAATGATATCACCGCTTTTTGCAAAGGTGAGTTGAATAATATCAATTAGGTGAGATAATTTTGGAGAGTAGTTCTCCTTAAGATAGGCAATTCCGTAAGAAATATAATCAGGTAGATTGATGGGAATTTTTATTAATTCTTTGTCTATGGGGCAAATAAACTCTGGCATTATGGCCGCCCCGATCCTGCTTTTTATCATGACATATGCAATAGCGGCCGAGTCGCTGTAATACACTATTGAATCCGGTAACAGGGTTTGTATCTTACTTTGGATTTGAGACATCTCCATTGGGCATTGTATCGGATTAAGCAAGATTAAAGGTTTTTTCTGGATGTTGGCAATATCAATAATTTTTTTTCTGGAAAGCGTATCATGTAAAGTCGTCACGTAAAACATTTTGCTTTGATAAAGTTCTTTGTAAATTATCCCATCGGATGTTTCTATATTATCCTTTACCGTAAAGATAATGTCGGTTTTTTTTGATAACAATTCATTTTTTCTTTCTCTGTAGTTGGCCGTTTTGAGGTGCAGATAAATATTTTTTTCAAGTGCTTGATATTTTTCCAGTATCGCTGGCAACAACAGGTTTTCCAGAGGGGAATTATCATAACTTATTGATAGATTTGATGAAAATTGTTTATCATAATCAGTTGCCTTGGCGATGGCAATATTAAGCCTTGTCAATATATCTTTAACATCCGTATAAAAGGGTATTGTCGCCGAGGTAAGCTCAACATTGTGTTTATCTCGAATAAACAGTTTTACACCCAGTTCTTCTTCAAGTTTTTTGATTTGATGGGTAACGGCAGGTTGAGTGATATGCAACAGTTCACCTGTTTGAGAAAAGCTACGTGTTTCATATAGCTGGATAAAACACTTGAGATGTTTGATATTCATACCCGTTCGCCTTGGTGATAAAAAAAACTAATTAAGCTTAAATGTTATTTATTTCCAAATCAATAAATATATCGATACTATATAATGATATTTATCATAAACGTATCAGAGAGGGCATTATGCGATATATTGTGACGGGCGTAGATGGGAAGCTAGGAGGCCGTGTGGCGGATAATATGCTACAACAGGTTGATCCAGAAAATTTAATCTTGACTTGTCCAGATTTGAGCCGAATGAATGAGAATACACTGTTAAAGTGGCAAACGCTGGGCGCATCCGTACTTGAAGCTAATTATGATGATCCGCAAGGCATGGAGAAAAGCTTCAAAGGCGGTGACAGGATTTATATTGTGTCCGGCGTTTTAATTGGTGAAAAACGTGTTCAGCAGCATAAGAATGTAATCGATGCGGCTAAAAGGGCGGGCGTCGGTCATATTACCTATACCTCTTTTCTTGGCGCTACGGATCCTGCGTATGCGCATGTTTATGTGACGCCTGACCATACGGCCACAGAAGAATATTTGAGCCGATGTGGTGTGGCATATAATGCTATGCGTAATAATTTATATATGGAAAATTATTTAAGTACATCAGTTATGCTGGCTTTGATGTCAAATAATAAATGGTATACCACGGCCGGTGAAGGCAAGGGCACGTTTATTGCTAAAGATGACAGCGCCAGGGTGGCAACGGCATTATTGTTAGGCAAAGGCAAAGATGATCAAGCTTATAATATTACTGGGAGTGAATCAATATCGCAACGCGATCTTTGCCAGCTGATTAGCGAGCTTTCTGGAATAAATATTGAATATTGCCCAGTCGATACCAACGTTTTTTTTGAATATCTGGATTCCATGCATATTCCACGGGATACCGATCGGGATTTCTCTAAATCCCCCGTGCCCTGGTGTGGCAATGATATGGTGACCAATGAAGCCAGTATCGCGGAGGGATTAATGGATGTGCATTCGGACGCTGTCGAATTACTCACCGGCAGAAAGCCGCTTACCGCCCGTGAGCTGGCAAAAAACTACGGTTATATTTGGGAAGATAAGGTCACTCATTGGCGAGACATTAAATAATAGGTCTCGGTCTTCTTTTGTAGCATGAATGATATTTTTAGCCTCACATTTCTTTGCTATTGTTTTTTTACCACCTCGCAATGAGGTGGTGATCGTCACCGGCAGTCATCAAAAATTGACGATTTTGCCAAGACCGGGGGAAGGGTTGGGCGATCGCTGGCCGCTGAGATACAATCGGCTAATCAACCAAGCCATTAATTGGCGTGCTAATTGCACAACGTCCCCATGGCCCTACTAAAGAGATAGCGATGCTAGCCGATCCTTCGACCACGATCCGTTTCTTACTCGCTTCGCGTCAATGCGAATT
>JAATGH010000062.1 GCA_015654745.1 Enterobacterales bacterium | reverse complement strand
TTGCCGATCCCCATGTGCTGATCGCCATCATCAGCGTGTTATTGCACTATTTAACCCAAGGCGCGGACTATATTCGCCTGGACGCGGTTGGCTATCTTTGGAAAGAGATTGGTACGCGCTGCATCCACCTGCCCAAGACCCATCTGTTGATAAAATTGCTGCGGGCCGTTGCGGATGAGGTCGCGCCCGGCACGGTGATCATCACGGAAACCAATGTGCCCCATAAAGACAATATTAGTTATTTCGGCAATGGACGTGATGAAGCGCAAATGGTCTACCAATTTCCGTTACCGCCCTTGGTATTGCACGCCATTCATAACGGCAGCAGCCGGGCGATACGGCAATGGGCCTCCGCCCTGGAGAATGGCCAAGGCGAGCATACTTTTTTCAATTTTCTCGCCTCTCACGATGGCATCGGAATGAACCCGCTACGCGGTATTTTGCCTGAAATCGAGATCAACAGTCTGGTACGCGATTTGGAATCCGAAGGAGCGCTGGTGTCCTATAAACAAAATACCGATGGCACCACCAGTCCATATGAAATCAATGTGACCTTTATGGACGCCCTGAATCGCCGTCAGGATACGGATGACACGCGGTTGGATCGTTTTTTACTGGCGCACGCTATCTTATTGGCCTTCCCCGGCGTGCCGGCCGTGTATATACAAAGCATTCTCGGCTCACGCAACGATTATGAAGGCGTGAAAGCCGCCGGCCATAACCGGGCGGTGAATCGCGAGAAGTACCCCCTGAGGGTGATTGAAGCAGCGTTGGAGGAACCCACATCTTTGCGATCCAGGGTCTTTCATCGGCTCGGCGCGCTGATCCAGCGGCGGCGGCAACAGACGGCCTTTCATCCGGATGCGCCAATGGAAGTGCTGGAGTGGGATAACGCGCTGTTTGCGTTTCACCGCCACGGCAAACGGCAGCATATATTGTGCCTATTTAATCTCACCGCCAGAACCATCGACTGTGTCCTGCCTGACGGACATTACCGTGATGTGATAAGTTATCAGGATCGGGTGGGAAACCAAAAGCTGAGCCTGCCGGCGTATCAATTCCTCTGGCTGGAATACGTACCCTGATATCGCACCGGATCATGCCCTAACGCCGCAGGGCATGGGGATCCGCCACACCGGCACCCACCGCACTTGACCTCGTCGGGATGGACTGCATCTTATGCTGGAAAACGAAATCACCTTTCGTAAACTGGAAATCTTTCTGGCGTTTATGGATAAGCGCAATATCAGCCGCACCGCCGAACAACTGGATTTGAGCACGGTCAGCGTTCACCGTGCGCTGCATACGTTGGAAGAGGGCATCCGCTGTCCGCTTTTTGTCCATCAGGGCCGCAACCTTACCCCGCTGCCCGCCGCCGATACCCTGGCCGAATATGCCCGCGAAGTCTGCGATCTGATGCGCCGAGGGATTGAGGAAACCCGCAAATCCGCCGGCGTCGGCCAGGGCCGCCTTAAGCTGGGCACCATGTATTCGCTTACCCTGGATACGATTCCACAGTTGATCATGGGATTGAAACTGCGGCGCCCGCTACTGGAACTTGAGCTGGTGATGGGGTCAAACCAGGATTTACTGCTTAAGCTCGAACAACAACAGGTTGACGCTATTCTTATCTCGGTCAGCGATTCGCAAATTGATCCGGCACGTTACGAAGCGCTGCCTTTGTTTAAGGACGATATCTATCTGGCATCGCCCTCCACGTCCCCGCTGATGAGCGGACCGGCGGATTTACGTGATTTCCGTGATGAAAAATTCGTTTCCCTCAATGAAGGCTTTGCCACCTATCATGGGTTTCAAGAGGCGTTTCAGGTGGCGGGATTCGAGCCGCAGATTGTCACCCGCGTCAACGATATTTTTTCCATGATAAATCTGGTGCAAGCCGGCGTGGGGCATACCCTGTTACCCGGTCGCATGAGGCGCATCTACCAGCATTCGGTTCGCCTGATGACGCTGGCGGCGCCTTATCAAATGCGTCAGACCATTGCGCTGGTTTTCGCCCGCAACCGCGAGCGGGACCCCGATATGCTGGCGCTGGTGGCCGAAGGCCGCATGTATGCGCTCAGCCATCGGAATAGCGCCGCCCTGTTGGCCGACGCAACCCTTGATCCTTTATAAACGTCCGGCCAGCGTTTGAATTAACGACAGCGGGTTTTGGCTCAAGGCTATCGCCTCGCCTTCCGCCATCACCCTTTTGGTCAGCCCGGTCAGCACAGCTCCCGGCGGCATTTCAATCGCCAGCCGGACATCGCGTTCATAGGCGCTGACCATGGCATCTTGCCAATGCACCGGCCGGGCCATATTGCGCGCCAAATCTTCCGCGATGCGCTCCGGCAGCCAAAGAACGCGACCGGTGCTGCCGCTCAGATAAGCGATTTCAGGGTGCCGCAGCGTCACCTTGGCCATTGCCTCGGCCAACCGCTGCGCCGGTCCGGCGAGCAGTTCACAATGGGACGGCACGCTGACCGCCAGGCGCTGGGTTCGGCTGGCGCCCTGCGCGCGGGCCAGCCCGCATACCGCCTCCATGGCTGCCGCGCTGCCGGCGATCACAAACTGATCCTCGGCGTTAAGATTAGCCAAATAGACCGGTAACGACGAAGAATGGACGCGGGCGATCAGCGTTTCTACCTGCGCGCGCGCCAGGCCCGCAATGGCCGATAGCCCATAGCCAGTGGGATAGGCCTGCTGCATTAGTTCGCCACGCAGCGCCACCAGCCGTAGCCCATCCTCATAGGAGAGCGCGCCGGCGCAAACCGCCGCTGGAAACGCGCCGATGGAAAGGCCGCTGACAAAATCGACCGCAATGCCGGCATGCAATACCTGCCGCGCGTAGACCACCCCGGCGATAAATAAACAGAGCTGTACCGCGCGGGTGGAGCGCAATGCCTGCGCGCTATCCAATTCATAAACCGACGCGCCAAGTACCGTCGTGGCCTGAGCCAGTAAAGCGCGGGTATCATCGGTAGCCGGCAGGTTGTGTAGCATATCCGGCACCTGCGGCCCCTGGCCGGGAAAGGTCAGTATCGTTTTCATGGTGTCTTCTGTTCCACGGGGAAAACCCAGGGATCGCGGCAGATTAGCGGCCCGCGATCGGTCTTTAGCAATACCTTGCCACCACGAAGCCACTCCAGCAGCGCAAATCCGCCCAGCGGAGTTTCCACCTGAATATCTACCCGACAAGGCAAGTCGGCGACGGCGGCCAGCAACGAGGAAAAATCCTGGTGCGTTTGCGCAAACGGACAACGAATCAACAGGTCGAGATCGCTGTTAGGGGTACACACGCTCACGCCGGTCGCCAGCATATAGCCACAGCTGCCGGTCACCCCCCAGATCCAGGGCCAACGGATGCCGGCCAATGTTGTTAGCGCGGATATGACCGCCAACGATCCGGCCGGCGCGGTATCCGGCGGACTAACACCAGCACATGGCACAGGCGAAGTGAACGTCCCAATCAATTGCTCGGGACTGACCGTGCGTATCACCGCCGTCGCCGGCACCCAGGCAGCGCCGCGTTGCCCACGCTGCGCGCCCCGGATGCCCACCGCGATCTGGCCTGGCCGTCCATGATCCCGACGCGCCACCAGGGGTAGCGCGCGGGACCATTGACCGGCCACCCACCGTGGCGCGGGCAGATCCCAGTGAAGCCGCTGGGGGCGGTCTATCCATAGCAGATCGTGTGGCCGGATCGGAGTCATTATCGCGTCTCCTGCTAAAGTCCCGCGGTCAGTGAGATAAACAACGGCAGGGTGAGAATACAAAGGACCGAACTGATTAACAGCGTAGCCTCGGCATCCGGCGATTGCACGCCGAAACGGTTACCAAACACAATGCCGAAGAACCCTGCCGAGAGGGCGACCATCAATACGGCGGTCACGGCTAATGGGCCGGTAATACCGAACATCAGCAGCAATCCCCAGGTAATAAATGGTTGCACCAGATTCTTGGTCACACAGGAGATCAGTACCGGGCCATTGATTTTCAATTTACGCGCCGAGAGGATCACCCCGGTCAAAAATAGCGCCGATGCGGTGGCGGATAATCCCAGGGGCTTAATGGCCGCCAGCACCATTTCCGGCATTTTCAGGCCAGTGGCCGACATCAGCACGCCGAGCAGAGGGCCCCACACAATGGGTTTGGTCACCGAGCGCCACATCAACACCGGCAACATTTTCAGCGCCGATCCCTGATTCTCACCGCCTGCGCGGGCTTTTTCACGTTCCAGGATTAATAAACAAAACGGCGTCATCAGCACCGAACCGCAGGCAATGGAGACCGCAACCGATAACGAGGTGGCGGAATTTTCGCCCAACACACTACCTAAAATGGGCAGTCCCAAGGCGGCATAGTTCGGCAACGCCACCGTCAGGGTTAATACCGCCGCGTCCTGGGGCGACTTCTTGAACACCTTGGTACAAATAAAATAGAGTGCGGCGTAGGCGATCCACATGGAAAGCACCAACAGCAGGATCAGCGGCGACTGGCTAAGAATGCCCCGCCAGGGCGTCTGCACCGTGGCACTGAATAGCGCCGCGGGTAAAGCAAAGTCCATGACAAAGACATTGAGCAGGGAAACATTATTGTTAGCCACCATTTTTGCCTTGCCGGCGTAAAAACCCAATAACATGATGACGAATATCGGCGCCAGGGCATGAATAATAATGTAGGTCATATAACCATCCGTTATTTAAATAAAATTTGCTTAATCAACCACCGGCGCGATGTTTTATTTTTTTTTACGCCGCCCGTTAATGGCGTGACTACGCGCCGGAGATAGCCGATGGACTATCCCCTACTGGCGCAACGACCTTTAACGGGGGCGGCAGATGTTGCCGGGGTTAATACATGATTACCACTCCTGGCGCATGCGTTCCCTGACCAGTCGTGAACTGCTGCGGTTATCGGCGCCCAGCCGATTGGTCAACCCGCTGCCGTTTTGTCTGGCCTTGGCCACCGCATCAACCAGGGCGGCGCGCACCGCCTGAATATCCTGCGCATCGGCCCGATCGGGGTTGTCGATATCCATCAACCGTGCCAATAGGCCCAGCGTGGCGTAGTTTTTGATGTCGTAGGCCATCGGAGGAATGGTTTGCGCCAGTTTCTCCAACGCCTCAACGGAACGCAGGGTGATCCGGGCGGCGGACGCCTTGCCCATGGCGTGAACCATGACGGCGGGGTCGTTAAACGCAATCAGCTGATTGGCCTGGTACCCATGCGCCAGAAAGGCGCCGGACATCGCTTTGCCGACAATCAGGGCGATAACCGGATGGCCGGCCAGGCGCGCACTGGCATACGCCGACGCGGCGCCCGCCAGCGACTGATGAATGGCAAAGGCCTCCTCACGCCGGCCATAGGCCTGGCTCGGGACATCCACGATGGCCACAATGGCGCGTTTTTTGTCCTGGCCGGCATCCCGTTCGATCGCTTCGCTGACCACCTGATCCAGCGTCCAGCCTTCCA
>JAATGH010000489.1 GCA_015654745.1 Enterobacterales bacterium | reverse complement strand
TGGGATCAGGAATCAGAACTTTGGCGCATTACCCAACCTAACAATCGCGATAGCCACAATTATGACATACCGATAAAGGTGGACCAGACGGGCAAGTGGAATATCGCACAATTCAATGATACCGATCCTATTTCGCCCATTGACGCAATGATCCGTGGTTCAGAGCAAATTTATGCACGTCCGAGACAGTTTAAATTTGCGCCCTTGCGTGATATTGAAAAATTACCTCTTCATTCCGGACCAATTGCTTTGCGGATGAAACAATTTCTTATGCTTTATGTGGATTATTTTGCCATAGTATGTCAAAAACAGTATGCAGAGGTAACGGACGGAAAGACGATAATACAGTATTTTTCAAGAAAATTAAAAGACAAAGAGGCGTTAGGAGAATTCAAAGAAATATTTGTGGAAAATTTTAGACGATTAAGACTAAAAAAAATCATTAGTACTTTTGAACAAAACCAAAAGATCAGAATAAAATATCGTGTGATGCATCGTTGGTCTAACCCGCTGCAGAACAAACCTATGGGTGAATTAGTTATTCGTCTTAAAATTCAACATGTCGTATTTATAATCGACCTTTCTTGGCAACCTCCTCACGACAACGAGAGTTTTCTCGAGAGTAAGGTGTATTTTGAGCGGGAATGGATAATTAAAATGTTAACAAGAGGGGATGAACACAAACAGCTAATCAAATATAAGGATTTTACCAGTCTTTTTCACGCTAATAAGTTCAGGGTTCCATCACAACTTCCACCTTTGGCCTATGTGAATAATACCTATTCGCTGCATGAACCCCTTTGGTACAAAACCGCAACTATCAAATTAGGATATAAAAACTTTAGGAAATATTCACATTGGGAACATTCGGTAAAACCCACTTGGCTAGCGTTGGCACGAGATATTATTTACGATGCCCAGTCCTTTGCCTTCGGCTCCAAGTATCGGCATAATAAAATCGCTTTCCCTATCAGGATATTGTATGAAGCGGAAAATTTTGACGAGGCAGAACTTAATCGACTGGAAAACCTCTTGAACGTAGCTTCGGAAGGCAAGCTCGCTACCGCAAGTTATATGTCGAGTTCAGTTACGCTTGGGGAAAAGGCAGATTTACTGAAGGTTAGGGAGGGATGCCTGCTGGCGCTATTTTCATCGTCGGGTATACTTCGGCATCTATCATTAAGCTTGGGCGGCGGCCGTTACATTGCCGCGGGGAATTCATTATTTAACCGGGAATTCGACGCCGAACCCACCATTTTTTTTGTTGAAGAAATGGGAAGTTTTTCACAAGGAAAATTACATACGTTTTCAAATTCCCCTCCGTTAACCGCTATGGCAGGCTACCCCTACACAGTAAGGTCGGACCTGCCGATTTTGAGCGAGCCGCCGGTGGATAACCCAGCAGGTCACCTCGAATCATCAGGGCTAGCCTCACAGCTTTATCGTAGAGGCCAAAGGGAGCGGGAAATATTAGGAACCAAGTGGACGTACTCTCGAGCTCACTCCACACCATCTAGCCTTCATATTATTATGAATAGTGTTATGAGTGAGAGTGATATTCTTAGCGCCAAGGAATTAGCGCATGCCATACAGGCGGTTTTTTGGATCAACGAGGCGGATCACTTACCAGATCTTCCGAGCAGTATTGTTATAACCACATCATTTAATTTTCCTGACGATAAGGATATTTTTTGCCAAGCATTAGCTGATGAAATTGACCGCGTTGTGACGCTGCGTCCTCATTTTGTCAGTGACGGGATGAAACAACGTCACCCGAGTTGGTTTGTGAGCTATCAACCTGGGTATATTGCTGAAAAGATACTTATCACAGAATGTGATGAAATACGTTTTAATAAATATAAACAACGTAGACACTTGAAAATTAAACGGATGCAAGATTTTGTGGATATGATCGTGCAGCTAAAAAACAAACAAATGCGAACTGACATTTACAAATCAGGGACTTATTCAATACCAATATATAGCGATATTGCACGGCTTATCCTTAAACTCATTCCACAACAAGAGGTTTTTGCTACCTATAACCTTTGTGAGGATTCTGTGGCTATCATAAAAAACATTCTGTTAGAGTATGAGAGTATGCTGTTATTTACCGATAATATTTTTGTACAACTTTATTTTGATATATTTTTATCCGTGGCTGAATTTTCACACATGAGGCAATGGTTTGCGTTCCCGGCGTATGATGAAGCTAATGAAACAAAATGGGCGTGATAATATTTGATCTGTTTTTAAATATGGCAAATGGCGTCCCGGTTGTCTTTCGCCACCCGCTCCGCCGGCTTAGACATCGATGGGAAAGAACGTGGCCAGATGATCGATAAATGCCCGGACCGAGGGGAGAAGTCCCCGGCGTGAAGTGAACACCAGATGGACCATGCCGCGCTGGCCTCGCCATGCCGGCAATACGTGTACGAGCTGCCCGTTTTTCAACTGCTCCGCACATGCGTGATCGGGCAAGAATGCGATCCCCATACCCGCGATAGCCGCGGTGCGTACAGCGGAAAAGTCGCCGCAGCTCATGCGCGGCTCATGGCGAACGACGCGTTTTCGGCCATCTTCATCTTCAAGATGCCATGCCATTTCCCCCATTTCATCGCTGGTGCCGAGGGTCGGATGCAGCAGGAGGGTGTCAATGTCACCGCCTAAGCGTTTAGCCAATCCTGGACCGGCGACGAGGATCCGGCGCGAAATACCCAGCGAGCGCATTACCAGATCGGCATCGTTCGTCAGCGCGATCCTGACGCGCAATGCAATATCGATTCTTTCGTTAATCAGGTCAACGGGCCGGTCCAGCGCAATGATTTGAAGTGCGACGTTGGGATAGCGATTAAGGAAAGGCGGGACAAGGGCGGATATTATTTCGACCATCCCGGTCGGGCAACTGAAACGTACACGCCCGTGGGGCTCGCCTTGTGCCGCCGCCGCCACCGCCTCAGCTTGCTCAGCTTCCAGCAACAGGGCGCGGCAGTGTTCATAGAACGATTGGCCTATTTCAGTCACTCTGAATCGTCGGCTTGAACGCTCGATTAGGCGGATCCCAAGCCGGATTTCCAACCCCGCGACGCGGCGACTGAGTTTTGACTTGGGTTGTCGGATCGCGCGGCTGGCGGCGGAAAAACCGCCGTGTTCGACCACCTGGGCAAAATAAAAATAATCATTCAAATCTATCTGCATCATCGTTCCCATATTAGAACGCTTAGGCCTGTTTTTGCCTACTACTCACGTCATCGTTCCTCATTTAAGCTACAAACTACGACCAACAATCATTTGCATCAAGGGGAATGGGAATGACGAATAAATTTAAAAACCAGGTAGTGGTGGTCACCGGCGGAACGAGCGGCATCGGTCTTGCAACGGCTCAAGCATTCGCGGCCGAAGGGGCGTCGGTATTCATTACCGGCCGACGGCAGGATGCGCTCGATGCGGCGGTAAGCCAGATTGGCGGTCGGGTGACCGCGGTGCAAGGCGACATGAGCTGTCTGGCCGATATAGACCGACTTTACGATACGGTACGGCGGAAACATCAGCAAATAGACGTTATTTTCGCAAATGCCGGAGGCGGGGAGTTCGCTCCGTTAGGCGCCATTACGGAAGAACATTACGACAACACCTTCAATACCAATGTGAAAGGTGTCTTGTTTACGGTGCAAAAGGCGCTTTCTTTGCTGCGTGACGGCGGGTCGATAGTTTTGACCTCTTCGACCACCAGCATCTCCGGCACGCCAGCCCTGAGCGTATATTCCGCCACCAAGGCGGCAGTCCGCAACTTTGCCCGCAGCTGGATCCTGGATCTCAAGGATCGCAACATCCGTGTAAACGTTGTCAGTCCGGGTGTAACGGAAACGGCGGGATTGGATGCGCTTTTTGGCGGCGGGGAACAATCAACCAATACCAAAGATTATTTGTCCACTCTTATTCCCGCGGGGCGGATTGGCCAACCAGAGGAGATTGCGCAAGCTGTATTATTCCTGTCCTCTGCCGAAGCGAGTTTTATTAATGGAGTGGAACTGTTCGTTGACGGTGGACAGATGCAAATCTGATAAGAACTCGTAAACCGTGAGCCCGATCCATCTTGTGGCGTGGCGTCACGGTGGGTTGGGCCCCATGTCCAGGATGAACGTTATCAGGTAAAGGATGGTCATGGCTTCATGTGGCAATGACATCGGCTGGTTTGTATTTGATCTAAGATAGCCTCACTTATTATAATTATGGTCTTGGACCATAAGCGTTAGCGCATATTTGGTCTCTCGCGTATGCCAAGGTGTCTTAGATGACGTCTCCGCTGAGCACCCTAAGTCTGAATAATGTTGAGATGAATAAAGATATACATTTTTTCATTCAAAGGGTAGGTGGGCATTCGTTATCTCTTCCAGAGCGGTATTTTTTTGTCTGTTATAATGTACCATTGTTATGGTTAATAAAAATTTATGGGTGCGGAATAAGACAATGTTTATCATTCATGAGAATGAGATCGTTTTACGGAAATGTTGATCTTATTTATTTCATCCTGGAAATTAAATGTTTGAATCAATTGTGCGTGTGATCCTCGGCTTTTGCGCGCAAAGTTGTATGACCTGACTCCTAATTTTACATGGCACGGTTCCACATTCACGGGTATCGGATGCGTCCAGGTGTACTTCGCCGCCGGGTTGACGACCCGTGCAGTATTTTTTACGACAAGATAGTTCATAGGTGACCGGATAAGATAATACTTACGCCGCATTTGCTTATTTAAAACTTTTCTTTAGTTAATTCATTTATTTATTAAACATATGAATGCGGGTTTCTTCAATGTTAATAACCTTCCTTTACGTTTATCGTTCGAGCTCAATAGCCCATTAAAAACTGCAAATCTAACTCTCTGTTTTTGATCTGTTTTTTTTTCATCATCTATAAAGTTTTGATGAAAGGAGCCGATAACCATTAACGCTCAGATAAGCCATTTCACAGGGAGTGGGCACTATTTGATAGAACAAAGTAACGATTCTAGAACGCATAAATCATCTCAGATCTCGCTGGGCATGAATGGTGCGACGAATTTTTCGCGATCCCCCCATCCTGCATGCTCTCCACACATATGCCCGGAAGTCAGCATAGGAATAATGAACAGGAGCAAAATATGAGCTTTCTTAAAAATACCAGTATCAGAGTTATCCTCTTAATCACACTTGGGTTTTTTTTGGTGCTTTGGAGCGGGGTTGCCGCATTTACCCTTGTTTCGCTCAATCAGGTCACTCAATTATTAACCGCCAGTGAAGATCAGAAGAAAGATATCGATATCATTACCCGCGGCAACGATCAGTATTTTCGTACCGTGACGCGAATGCTCAGGGCTGTGGACTATGTCCAGACCGGCGAGACGGCGGATGCGGCCAAAGTTTTGGCCAATGCCGCCGTTGCCATGAAAAATAGCGAAGACGCCTTAGCTGAATTTAAAGCGCGCCAGCACACGGCTATAAATCCCGCCACGACCGACGAAATGATCGCATCCTGGTCACGTGTGTTAACCGATGGGGTGAAGCCGATGTATAACGCCGCCCTGGCAAATAACATAGTGGAATATCGCAACCTTTTCCGCAAACAGTATCCGCCCTTGAGCGTAGCGTTCGGAGCCGCGGCGGAAAAATTTAAAGCCGAAGCGATGTCGGATACCAGCGCGCGCCAGATGGTGGCGATGGTGGATTTGTGCAAAATAATCTTAATTATGGCGCTGGTGGTGGGGGTGGTCATGCTGATCCTGACCGACCGGTATTTGATTAATTTCATGATCAAGCCCCTGGACCGTATCAAGGCCTATTTGCACACGTTATC
Source organism: Enterobacterales bacterium (assembly GCA_015654745.1). Lineage (GTDB taxonomy): Bacteria > Pseudomonadota > Gammaproteobacteria > Enterobacterales > Enterobacteriaceae > Acerihabitans. Next base: position 44,349 of record JAATGH010000489.1, on the reverse strand, counting down.
GACCGGGCATCTGGGTGACGTCATCAGCGATATCGGCCAAAATAATGTTGGCCGACTGATTCCCTATTTGCAGGAAATGCAGCGTAATCTGATTCGCACCGTAACCGCGATACGTGATGGTTCAGCTTCCATTTACCAAGGCGCTGGCGAGATCAGCCTGGGCAATAGCGATCTGTCATCCCGCACCGAGCAGCAGGCTGCGGCGCTGGAGGAAACGGCGGCCAGTATGGAGGAGCTAAGCGCCACGGTGAAACAAAATACCGAAAACGTTATTCAAGCTAACAAATTGGTACAGGACGCCTCCGCGACCGCCAAAAAGGGTGGGGAGATCGTAGATGAAGTGGTACTGACCATGGGCAGTATTACCACCAGTTCGCACAAGATCGCCGATATCACCAGCGTGATCAACGGCATTGCCTTCCAAACCAATATATTGGCATTGAACGCGGCGGTGGAAGCGGCCAGGGCTGGAGAACAGGGACGCGGGTTCGCCGTGGTCGCGGGGGAGGTGCGTAGTTTGGCGCAACGCAGCGCCCAAGCGGCAAAAGAAATAGAAGGACTGATTAAGGAGTCGGTTGACCGGGTGAATACCGGTTCCAAACAAGCTTCCCGCGCGGGTGAGACCATGCATAATATTGTGCAGGCGGTGACCCGGGTAACCGATCTGATTGGCGAAATTTCTTCGGCTTCGGAAGAGCAGAGCCGGGGTATTACCCAGGTAGGAAAAGCGGTATTGGAAATGGACGGCGTGACTCAACAAAATGCGGCACTGGTGCAAGAGTCCGCGGCGGCGGCGGCTTCCTTGGAAGAACAGGCTCGTTTACTGACGGAAACGGTGTCGGTATTTCATCTTCCTGATAGCGAAAAGTTGCACACCGCCACCACGGCCTCACTGAACCGGCCATCCAATACACCGACTAAAACGGTGAAGGTCAATGCGGGTAAGCCCAACGAGCATTGGGAAACGTTTTGATTGATTAATAGACCAGCGGCTTCTCCAGCAAGTCGCTTGTTTCCGCCCGGCCTCCTGGCCGGGCGGAAACAATACCCGCAACGGGCTCCGATCCCTATCCCGCCATTGCCTGTATCGTACCTGCCGAGGTGACCCACCGCCGACGGTTCCGATAATAATTTGGCTTTATACCGGCTAAAATCCTGTTTTCCAGCGCGTCTATTTATGTGTAACGCCACTGACATATAACCGCCGAATACTGCATTTTATTTTGGCGGAATACTCTATGTCAGTTAGAACGCAATTGATGTGCTTGAAACAACGATTGGGGCGCGTGGCGCTTCCGGAATGGGCTAGCAGCCTGCGCGGCGGATTCATTCTGTTCCTGGTGATGTTTTGTTTATTGCAATGCGCATCAATGGTCCTGCTAACGCGCTTGGTTGCACATACCAAAGACAATATCGCCGTGGCTCATGCCATGGCGGATCGTCAGGCGCTAATGAACAAATCCCGTATAGAGTTATTGACCGCAAGCGACAATATTAATCGTGCCGGCATCTATTTCATGCAGGATAAGCAAACGGGTTCGGTGGATAGCTGGCAGGCGCTGGCCGATAGCGCGGCGCTATCGTTAAAAAATGCGCAGGTTTATTTTGCGGCTTATCAAAAGAGCGCGGAAGGCAGTGATGATAGCGCGACGCTGCAACAGAATTTCGCATTGGTATTTGACGGCCTTAATGAGCAGTTAAAGGGCCTGCGGGCAGATAATCTGGACGCGTTTTTTATGGTGCCCATTCAGGCGTTCCAGGATCAATTTAATACCGCATTTTATCAAATTTTGAATCAGGGCACCGTGGATGCTGAACATTTTAACCAGTCCATCCTGAGCTCGCTTACCGCCAACCGTAACCTGTCGCTCGCTATTTCCGGTCTGCTGGCGGCGGTATTGGCATTGGCCTATGTGGTCCTGTCCCGTGCGGTCATCATGCCGCTTGACCGAGCCCTGGACCATATGGCGCAAATTGCTACCGGCAATATAGCTGAATCCTTGCCGTTTTCCCGGTGGCAGTCACGGGAAATGCGGTGGCTAAACCAGGGGATCGGCCAAATGCAGCAAGGCCTGCGGCATATCGTGGGTGATATCAATGAAATTTCCTCTTTGGTTATGAGCGGGGCAGGAGAAATTGCCGATCATAATCAGCGTTTCAGTCAATCCAACCAGCAGCAACTTCAGGTTTTCGAAATCATCGGTCGGAAGTTAAACGGCATCGCCCAAGAGGCGGAAAATGGTGCGCGCTTCGCCGGCAATGCCACCCAGCAGATGAGCAATGCGGAAGCCCTGACTCGCCAGTGCGGAACCATGGTGGTTGAAGTGGGCGAAAAAATGCACGAAATTGTGGCGGAATCGGAAAAAATAGCCGGCATTGTGGTTTTTCTGGAAGGTATTTCCATGCAAACCAAGCTGTTATCCTTGAATGCGGCGATCGAGTCAGCCCATGCCGGCGCCTCCGGCCGCACATTTTCGGTGGTGGCGCGCGAAATGGCGCTGCTGGCGCAAAAAAGCGGCGGTTCAACGGCAGATATCGATACCTTGGTTAACTCGACCCATCAACATATCGATTCCGGATTTAGTCGGGTAAAAGCGCTGGATGCGTTTTATCACGATATCATTCAGGCGGTACGAGGCGTCGCGTTGTTATTAAGCGAACTGCGGCAAAACGCGGCATTGCAAAGTGAACGGGTGAACAGCATTGCCGCTGAAATCGCCGGTTTAAATCAGCAAATCCAGGGAAGTAACCGCCTTACCGTGGCCTGCGCCGACGCCTCGACGTCACTGATTGATCATTCCCAGCGCTTGCGTCAAAGCGTAAGTAAATTTGTCCTGGCCTAGCGGCTAGCGGCTAGCCGGTTCTGGCCCTGCCAGGGTGACGTCGATGGCGCGGGCCGCCGAGCGTTCCAGCGATCGATCGGCGGCAAGCTGGCTAAGCTTTGGATAAAACGCAATGTTAAATTTGTTTAGCGGCTGCCAGTTTTTCCGGCAAGTCAGGGGTATGCTGGATTCAGAAGCGCCCGTTATCGAGTCGTGGATTTGATGGCGGGTTCGTTAATGTTGAACCTAAAGTTTTTGAATCTTACCCTTAAGGAGTCGCTTTATGACTATCTCAACGTTCGCTTTGCCGCGAACAATAATCTATGGTGAAAATGCCCTGGACCATCTGGGGACATTAACCGGCAAGCGCGCCGCCCTGGTAACCGGCGGCAGCTCCATGAAGCGCCTGGGCTTTTTGGACCGGGCGCGGGAGCTATTGGAACAAGCGGGTTTCGAATGCATCATTATTGATCATGTGGAACCCAATCCCTCGGTGACCACCGTGCGCAGCGGCGCCCAGGCGATGCTGGCGTTTCAGCCGGACTGGATCGTGGCCATCGGCGGCGGCTCGGCGATCGACGCGGCCAAGGTGATGTGGTGTTTTTATGAGCATCCGCAACTGGATTTCCAGGATATCATCCCGGTGGGTTCTATGCCGCCGCTGCGCAATAAGGCGCGTTTTATTGCCATCCCCTCTACCAGCGGCAGTGGTTCGGAAATTACCGCGTTTTCCGTGATTACGGACACTGACAGTCATATTAAATATCCCATCGTCGCGGCGGATATGGTTCCGGATATCGCTATTCTCGATCCTCGCCTACCGGCGACCATGCCGGCGCATATCACCGCGCACACCGGTATGGACGTATTGACCCATGCCCTGGAAGCCTATGTGTCCACCGCGGCCACCTCGTTTACCGATCCCTATGCGTTAGAGGCGGTGCATCTGGTATTTGAACATCTTGAAACCGCGTATCTTCAGCCTGAAAATCTCACCGCGCGTTTTCATATGCATAACGCCTCGGCCCTGGCCGGGATCGCCTTTACCAATGCATCCCTGGGGCTGGTCCACTCCATGGCGCACAAGCTTGGCGGCGAGTTCGGTATTACCCATGGGTTGGCCAATGCGATCATGTTGCCGTATGTCATCCAGTACAACAGCGTATTTACGGATAAGTATCGCCAGTTGGAAAAACGTCTGGGCATTGGCAGCCTGATCGGTGCGATCAATGATTTGAATCACCGGCTGAATATTCCCCGCACCATGAAGGAATGCCATGAAGTGGCGATGGAAGAAAAGCAATTTAATAAGGTTCTGGATCGAATGAGCGGTAATGCCTTTGCCGATCCCTGCACGTTAACCAATCCGGGCAAACCGACCGTGGCGGATGTGAAATCGTTATATCAGCACGTTTATTACGGCGACTGATTTGACAGGTGACATCGCCGGTGTGTTCAGCCGGCGGTGATGTCTCTCATTCATGAGGGCCATCCTGTGGGCCAACGCTTCGGCGTGGTTCCAAAACGTTCCCGACGTATTTTCCCCGGCGCGCGATGCTTTACTCTTCTGGCCCATCATCCCCGCATCAGACGCCGGTGAACGTTTGTCAGCAATCCGGGGCGGTCAAAAGACCGCCTGAACTTGATGAGGAAAGGTATGGATAAGCTGCCCGTGCGTATTGCGGTAATTGATGATTGGCAATCCGCGGCCGAGAGTATGGCGGATTGGTCGGCGCTGGCGCCGGTGGGCCGGGTGGCGTTTTTAGCCGATTATCCCGGCACCTTGGAGCAGAGGGTCGAGCGGTTGCGCCCCTATACTATTATCTGCGCCATGCGCGAGCGCACTCGCTTTGACCAGGCATTATTAAGCCGACTGCCGCAGCTTAAGCTGCTGGTCACCAGCGGCATGCGTAATGCGGCCATTGATTTGGCGGCGGCGGCACAGGCGGGCGTTGAGGTTTGTGGTACCGGCGGCGATGCCAACGCGGCCCCCGAACTGACCTGGGCGCTGGTGATGGCGCTGACCCGCAATCTGCTCACGGAAGCGAACTCGCTCCGAGGCCGCGGCTGGCAGTGTGGCGTAGGGCGCGGGCTGCACGGCAGGACGCTCGGCATTCTTGGTTTGGGCAAGATTGGCCAGAAGATTGCCGGTTATGGCCAGGCGTTTGGCATGCACACGATTGCCTGGAGTGAAAACCTTACCGTCGAGCGGGCGACGCAATCGGGGGTGACCTATGTGAGTAAACGGGAGCTGTTTGAACGCTCGGATGTGCTTTCCGTGCATCTCGTCTTAGGTGAACGTACCCGTGGACTTGTGGACGCCGTCGCCCTGGGGTGGATGAAACCTTCGGCCTATTTGGTCAATACCGCGCGCGGTCCGATCGTGGATGAGGCGGCATTGATTACGGCATTGCGCGCGCGGCGCATCGCCGGCGCGGCTTTGGATGTTTTTGCCCAGGAACCGCTGCCGGCCGATCACCCGTTCCGCTCGTTGGATAATGTGCTGGCCACGCCCCATATCGGTTATGTCACCGAACAAAGTTACCGGCTGTTCTATGGCCAGATGATTGAAGATATTCTGGCCTGGCACGCCGGTGAGCCGATCCGGGCCGTGAGTGGGGAATAGGCGCCGGCCGCGTTCTAGGCGGGGATGATCCGCTGCGCTTTTAACCGATCAAACAGGTCGGTAAAGCCGTCGAGCGTATTTTGGTAATCAGTAAAGCCGGCCTTTCTGCTTTTACTCATATCGGTGATGATTTCCATGGGCCGGCCAAGGTCGGCATCGGTATGCCACCAGGAGACCAGCTTGCCGATATCGGCCTCTTTTAAGGCGAAACCTTTGGCTATCGCTTGCCACTGTGCCGGCGCGTCCTGCATCCGCCCGGCCAGCGGCAGCGTCTCGCCGGGGAAAGGCGCCGCTTCCAAACCAAAATAGTGCGCCAATTGCGACCACATCCACTTCCAGCGGAACACATCGCCGTTCACTACGTTAAAGTCTTGATTTTTCCCCTGATCGTGGGTAGCGGCCCATTCCAGATGACTGGCCAATAGCCGGGCGTCGGTCATATCCGTGACGCCATGCCATTGGGTCGCCGAACCGGGAAATATAAAGGGTTGACCGGTTTGTTTGCATAACGTCGCGTACACGGCCAGGGTGACGCCCATATTCATGGCATTACCTATGGCATAGCCGATAATGGTGTGGGGACGATGCACACTCCAGGTAAAACCATATTGCCCGGCAGCGGCGAACAGGCGATCCTCCTGTTCATAGTAAAAGTTGTCTACCGGCAATCGGCCCTGTTCTTCGCGAAAAGGCGTGACGGGCACCTCGCCGGTCGCATAGGCTTCAAATGGTCCCAAATAGTGTTTAAGACCGGTCACCAGCGCGACATGACCTGTCGCCAGCGAGTCACCCAGCGCATTAAGCACGTTGCTCACCATGGCGCCGTTAACGCGTATATTCTCTTTTTCCGTATTCTGGCGCGACCAGGCGGAAATAAAGACCCGATCCACCTTAAGCTCGCCGATGGCCGCTTTGACCGCGGAGGCATCGGTCAGATCGGCCAATAGGGATTCGCATCCGGCGGGCACCGCCGTATTGCCGCGCGACAGGCCGTAAACCCGCCATTGCTTCGTCAGTAATCTCTCGGCCAGGGCGCTGCCGATCACGCCGCTGACGCCTACGATCAATGCGCGTTTTTGCATAGTATATTTCTCCGGTTCCCGTAACGTGAAGTATGACGGGTATAAGCTTAAACTGGAATTTGATTCCTATCCCGGGTAATCTTTCCCGACACTCACGAATTTATATCCGCAATAGCATGAGCTCTAATGAACCCTAACGAACGCCTGAAGGACCTGACGCCCTTTGTCTATGCCGCCAGAAACGGCAGCTTCGCCGCCGCCGCCACACAGCTCAATCTTACCCCATCGGCTATTGGTAAAAGAGTAGCGCGTCTGGAGCAGCGCCTGGGCACCCGGCTATTTGAGCGTACGACGCGCCATTTAGCGTTGACGGACGCAGGGCAGGCCTATTATGAGACATGTATTCGGGTGCTGGACGATCTGGCTGATGCGCAAGCGGTGCTGGCATCTCATACGCAGACGCCGATGGGGCGGCTGCGCATCGATCTCCCCGCCTCATTTGGCCGGCTGGTCGTTATGCCATTGTTAATCGCGTTCAGCCAGCGCCATCCTTATTTGCGGCCGCACGTCACTTTTACCGATCGCTTCGTCGACTTATTGGAGGAGGGTGTGGATGTCGCGGTGCGAATTGGCGGCGTTACACATCGGCCTCCGGCCATCGGATCCCGCTATCTTGGCACCGAGCAATTGATCTTTTGCGCCGCGCCTAGCTATTTGGCTCGGCAAGGTGAACCTGTCAGCGTTGATCGGTTGGGGGAACATGATTGTGTGGTCTATGGTAAACATGATGGAGCGGTCAGCCCGTGGTCGGCGACGTCGCGGGAAGGGCGCCGCGAGCCGGTGGCGGTGCCCTATCGTATGGTGTTGGGCGATAGCGAAGCCCAGGTGGCGGCCCTTGAAGCCGGAGCCGGTATCGCGCAAATGGCCACCTGGCTGGTTAAAGACAGTCTGCGCACCGGCCGGCTGCAGCATATTCTGACCGGGGAGGTGGCGGACGGCCTGCCGCTGCATCTTGTTTGGCCTACGTCCCGCCGGCTGACCCCCAAAATAGATTTACTACTGCAGGCTCTGGCCGAACAGCTTTCTATCTTGTGAGGTTATGCAGGCCGCTGGCTGCGTGTGGCCTGGCGGCGATACTGGGTGGGCGATATGCGCTCCTGCAGGCGGAATTGATGGCGGAAGGTCGCCTCTGAGCTATGACCGGAAATTTCGGCAATTTTGGCGATGGACAGCGTACTGGTGCCCAGTAACTCTTTGGCATACTCCAACCGGCGCCGCGCCAGCCATTGCATCACCGGCAGGCCCATGGCCGCCTGGAAATGGCGCTGCAGGGTACGCTCGGACATCATGGCGCGCCTGGCCAGCGAGGAAACGGTATGGGTGAGCAGGAGATTGCCGCCCAACCAGTCGACCAGTGCGGAAATCCGGTTCTCACCGGGCTCGACCACTTTGGTCTGGATCAATTGCCGCTGGCTGCCTTCGCGGTGAAATTGAATCACCAGGCGCTGCGCCACCATGTTCGCCACGCGGTGCCCATAATCCATTTTTACCAAATGCATCAGCATATCCAGCCCGGCGGCCGAGCCGGCTGAGGTGATGATCTGTCCTTGGTCTACATACAGTGCCGAGGGAAGCACGATGGTGTCCGGATAGCGTTGGGCCAAGAGGCGGGCGTGGTGCCAATGCGTGGTGACGCTTTTGCCTTTCAACAATCCCGCAGCAGCCAGGACGAATACTCCGGTGCAGATACTGCAAATACGCGCGCCGCGCCGATAGGCCAGGCGCAGGCTTTGCAAAAATCGTTCCGAGGGAATTTCATTAATATCCCGCCAGGCGGGCACCACGATGGTATCGGCGGTGGCCAGTAAATCCAAATCCGCTTCAATATCCATGTGAATGCCGCCGACCGCCTGGATGTGGTGTTTATCGGCAGTACATACCGAGAAGCGATACCAATCAACGTTCAGTTCTGGGCGTTCCACGGCAAAAAATTCCACCACGCAGCCAAACTCAAAGGTGCGAAAACGATCGTAGGCCACAGCGACCACATGGTGTTCTTTTTTGGCATGATTTATACGCATGTTGTCTCTTCCTATTCTATCAGGGTCGCCAAGGTTCAATACATAATATCCCTATTATCAGGGGATGTTGTAGATAAGCCCTTATGGAAAGGGATGGCACATTGGCATTTTATTGCCACTAGATAAGGAATAAACGATGAGGATAGCGCTGATCAACCCGCAGACTGAAAACCTGGCTATGCGCGAGCTGTATGGCCACTATGAAAATTTGGCGCTGGGGCTGCTCGCCGCGCAGCTGCGGCCAGCGGGCCATAATGTGGAGTTATACGATCTGCGGGTGGATGGCATCACGGAAAGCGAGATGGTCGAGGTGCTGATAAGGGAAAATTTCAGCCTGGTCGCGTTGAGCGTCAATTATGCCACCTTGCCATCAGCCCTACGCATCGCCCAACGGCTCGCGTTGTTTGCGCCGGTCAAACCCTATATCGTGCTCGGCGGCGAACATGTTTCCTATGACGATGTGGGCATTCTTTCCGCTTATTCGGCGGTTGATGTCATCTGCCGGGGTGAAGGGGAAATTACCTTCCAGCGGATTGCCGACGCCATCAGTAACGACTTTCCGCTCAGCGATCTCGAAGGTATCACTTTTCGCGACCGGGAATCCGGCGAGATCCATATTAACCCCAATCGAGCGCCAAACGATCACCTCGATGGTTTGTGTTTCGCGGCCCATGATGTCGCACAAAAAAGTCTGCTTCATGACAAACCGGTGAAAATCGGCATATTAATCAGACGTGGATGCCCTTATCCCTGCGTATTTTGCAATGCGCAGCGTTTTCTAGGTAATGAATCCACGGGCATTAGGGCCAGGACGCCCAGTAACGTGGTTAAAGAAATTGCCGCTTTGCAATCAATGGTCAAACAAACCCAAAGCTATTTGCATATTTATGACGCAACCTTTGTGACCCCATCGAAAGAGAATCGGCTTTGGATTAATGAATTTTGCGACGAAATGGAACGACGCGAATTATCCGTCCCGTTTGATGCGTTTATTCGTGCCGACAGTTTTTACATTGATAAGCCAAAGGATCGCGATCTGCTGCTACGGTTACGCAATATCGGGTTGATTAGCACTTACCTTGGGTTGGAGGCCGGTGATAATGCACAGCTTAACGCCTACAACAAGAAGATCATTCCCTCTGTATCCACTCGCGTTTTCCAACATCTTAAACTGCTTGGCATGACGGGATCGACGAATGGATGCATCACTTTTTTTCAAAATGTGACGTTGAATCAAATAGAGAATACGGTCCTGTTTTTATATGACGTCGGCTTGGCATCTTTTTGGAATATTGCCTCAAGGGCGGAGACGTTGCCTGGTATCCCCCTGAACGGCAAGACAATTATGCATGAGCGAGACACTGCCTGGGATGTTGAAAATTATGAATTTCAAGATGATAAGGTGGCTATGCTTTATGCCTATATTCGCCGGATAATCGGCCGGTATGAAATAATACGGTTAGAAGATCGTTTGTTACGCGGGGCGCGCGATAGGATAAAAATTAAACAATTTTACCAAGGCATCGTGGGATATTCCCATCGTGAGAAGTTATTTGACCTATTGGTCAAGGATATTCAAGGCGATACGGTAGAGTTTATTTTGGCTTTAATCAGGGAAATATCCTCTGGAGAGAATATTTCAGATTATTTTAACCAAGCTGTACAGGTCTATATCTCCCGACTGGAACAAAAAACCAGACGACTTTTTATGACCTACTGGAATGAATAATATGAATATAAAAGTGTATGCCACGTTGTCCCTTTCGGCCTTTTTTTGGGGCGGATCGGCCATTGCGGGCAAATATGCCTTGGGGATATTTATCCCCTCGGTGGTGACCTTTGTGCGATTTTTTTTAGCCGCATTGATTATCTATGTGTTTATCAAAAATAAAAAACAACTATTGCATATCAACGTGATTACACATCTAAAAATGTTTGTTACTGCATTATTCGGTGTGACCTTATGCTATTTTTTTTACTTCACGGGATTAAATGGCAGCAGCGCGTTTAACGCGGGAATTATAGAAGCGACCATTCCATTGATTACCCTGGTCATCGCCTCCCTATTGGGTATGGAAAGCGTCAAGCCCTGGCAGCTATTGGGATTGATCATCGCCTACTTGGGGGTGGCCATCACCATCAGCGGGGGTAATCTGACCACGATCACCAGCGCTGCTTATAACCTTGGTGATATTATGCTATTGGTTAGCACATTATGCTTTGGCATATATAACGTGTTGATCAAAAGATGGATTATCCCCCTGTCAGGGATGGTACGCATGTTTTTATTGTTTTTTTACGGTAGCCTGGCGTTATTACCCTGGCTATTGCTGGATATATTTCATCAGGTGAGCTTTTGTTATCCTGGGCGGATGATCTCCGCGGTGAGTCTCGGGTCGCTACTGTTTATGTCGGTGGGCGGTTCGGTGCTCGCTTATCTCTTTTTCAATCAGGGAATTGATGAAATTGGCGCCACTAAAGCCGCCTCCTTTATCAATCTTGTACCCTTTATCACGGTATTCCTCTCGGTGATGGTATTGCGGGAGCCGGCGGGGATCGTTAAATGGGTTGGGGCGATGGTCATTATCTCCGGGGTGATGATTTCCAACCATGTCAAGGAACCGGCCCCGGTGTCCGCGCCATAATAGAGGATGCGCCCCCGGGCCGACCCGGCACGGAGCCGGATCGGCAGGATAACGTCAACAGCGCGCCCTATTCGTTGGCAAGCTGGGTCGTGCGTTTTACCGCGGCCAGTACGCTGCGCTGCAATCCAGCCGCAAAATCGCTGTTATTGAGTTCATACAGGCCGTGCATGCCGACGCCGGCCGGGGAGTTATTAATATCCAGTAGCTGCCGGGGATGCAGTTGGCTATGTTTTAACATTTCCACCGCCCCCACCAGGTTTTCCAATACCACCGCGGTGGCCTGCGGCCGGGGGAGTCCTGCCAATACGCCCGCATCGGTGAGCGACTCGATGAAATAATAAATGTAGTTAGGCCCGGCGATGGCAAAGCCGGTAAAGATATCCAGCAGCCGTTCTTCCAAATAAAGTACTTTACCGAAGCTTTCGATGAAATCCTGGATATCGGCAGCCTTGACCCGATCGTTAAGTACTACGCCGCTAAAGCCATAACCCGTGTCGGTCAGGGTATTGGGAATAACGCGGGCAATGGGATGGCGTCCGCTGAGCAATGCATCAAGATGCGCCAGGGTTACGCCGGCGACGATCGAGATGACGATGGCGTCAGCCGGGGCCCGATCTACAATACTTTTGGCCACGGCGGTCAGGTTGTCCTGTGGACGCACGGCTATGACCACCAGCCGCGCGTCGGTCAGGGATGTCGACGCCGTCACGGCATATTTCTCCACCAACCGTTCAATTCGAGCAGGGTCGATATCCTCAATGGTGATGTTGCCCGCCTGAAGTTTGCCGTTGTTAACGCCCGCCCGGATAATGGCTTCAACCATTTGTCCCGCGCCGATAAAATGTATTTTTTTCATGTCATCCTCTAAGTCATATTCAATTGTGCCGGTATGCCGCGTAGCGGACAAGATTGTTCGATCAATTTCGTCCAAAGGTGTATTCCGGTTTCGATAATCTCATCGTTAAAATCGTAGCGCGGATGGTGTAGACCCACGGTGGATGCGCTATCCCCCGCGCCGAGCCAGAGGTAAGCGCCAGGGCAGACTTGCAGCATAAACGCGAAATCTTCCGCCGCCATGGAGGGCGGGGCGCCGAAGGTCGCCTTGTCGGGTCCGGCCACCGCGGCGGCGGCGCGATAAGCCGTGGCCGCCGCCTGGGGATCGTTGAGGGTGACCGGGTAGCCATTACGGTAATCCAGCCTGCCCGTGACGCCGAATCCCGCCTGGATCTGCCGAACCATATCATCCATGATGCCGATGGCCGCGACCCTGACGTCTGGGCTAAGACAACGCACGGTACCCCGCAATATGGCAATTTCCGGAATGGAATTAATCACTTCGCCGGCCTCAAGCTGCGTTACGCTGATGACGATGGCATCTTTGGGCGACAACCGGCGCGAGGGGATGGTTTGCAACCCCATGATCAGCTGCGCCGCGGCGATGATGGGATCGGCGCCATTTTCGGGCATGGCGGCGTGGCAGCTTTTGCCGGTCAGCGTTATCTTGAACGTATCCTGCGAGGCCATCATCGGGCCTGCGTTAACCACGATGTGTCCTGCGGGCAGACCGGGCCAGTTATGCAGAGCATAGATGGCATCCATGGGAAAGCGTTCAAATAATCCCTCTTCGACCATTCTTTGCCCGCCGGCCAGATTCTCCTCGGCCGGCTGGAAGATAAAATGTACCGTACCGCTAAATTGGCGTGAAGCGCTTAACTGAGCGGCGGCGCCCAGCAGTATGGCCGTATGCCCGTCATGCCCGCAGGCATGCATAAGGCCTGGATGCACTGAACGGTATTCGTGCTGGCCCAGTTCCTGGATGGGCAACGCATCCATATCGGCGCGCAGGCCGATCACCGGACCGGGACCGTTGCGTAGGGTCCCTACCACGGCGGTGGCGGCAAGTCCGCGGTGGACTTCCAGGCCAAAGCTTGACAGTAGCGAGGCGATACGCTGGGCGGTCTGGCGTTCCTCGAAGCCAAGCTCGGGTGCGGCATGAAATGCCCGGCGCCAGGCGATTGCCTGGGTAATCAGCGTCTTCGGTATCGACATTACAGCGTTCACTCACCTAAGGGTCAAATGATTATTCGGCATATGCTTTCCCGCGCCGCGCCTGGCGGACGCACCGGGCACGGGACGGTCGCGTCAGCGTTACTGGACAAATTCGATAATGACATTGCCCGCACCGGCGGGTGCCACCAGTACCCTATCCGGGGTGTGGTGGTAGGCCAATCCCAGGGTAGCCAATCGGCGCAGCAAGGGATCCAAACTGGCGGTATGCAGCCGAATTGAAATACCGTGCGGCCGCGAGCCGGCGGCGGCGGGCAACGGAACCCCGGCATATTCCATTTGTGCCGTAGCGTTATCTATGGCGCGCAGCAGGCCGGACCCGGTATCGGCTTCGGCTATCCGCCCATTGCAATGAACGCGCTCGCCGTAAAGCGTCCGCCAACCCGCCGCCAGCTCCGCCGGATCCTTGGCCAGGTAGGTTACCGCCAGCAGGGCGTCGGCTTCATTATCATGATGGCGCCATTGATCCTGCCAGATCAGTTCCGGGCGATGCTGCTGGCATAGAAACCAGGAACTATCGGGCGAATGCCGATCGATAAACAAGGCCATGGAAACCACTACCTCATCCGGTTGACCATTTTCCAGGGTAACGGGCCGGCGAAAATCGACGACGCCCTGGTTTTCAGGTTTTTTTGCCTCAAGTTGACTGAAATGTTGCCGGGCATCCTTACTGTGCAATGCAATCAGTGAAATACCCTCTTCACCCCGGCGGGTGAAGGCATCCATCTGACGGCCGAAACAAAATCCATTAACCGCGCCGGTGCCTAATTTCCCTTCATCGGTGACGCTGATTAACTCAATGAAATTATCGGCAAACATGATAAAACAGGTAGCGGTTCCCCACGGATGATAGCTGGTGGGTGAGAGGGAAAAACCTAACCGGCTAAATTGCTCCCGCGCCGAAATATAATCTTTAGGCGTGACTAATACATGGTCCAGACTGAATGATTTTTTTTCTGCTATGTTCATTTATGTTAATCCTGCGTTGGCTATCGCGTGGCCTGGTTTTTAAATAAAGCGGCTTAATAGATAATAAAATGCCTGATATTACCGTCCGATAAAGGACGGCAACGCTGAATGGCTACCCAATTCCATTAGCTGATAAAATCAATGTATTCATAACTGCACTTATATGTGTATACACATTAACCGGCCAAAATTTTTACCGTTGGTGGCCGAAGAAAATACGCGCCAAACCTTCTTTAGTGACTTCAACCGCATGTTCTGAACTTAAGGTGATATGCTTTTCAATAATCTTAACGCCGCGTTCCACGTCCCGACAGCGCAGGGCGTCTATGATTTCAACATGTTCATCGTAAGCGTTGATCCGCCGGCTCGGCGTTTCCAGATCGATCCGGCGAAAAAACCTGATCAGCGAGTTCAACCCTTCCAGGGTTTCATAGAGCAACTCGTTTTTCGACATGCTGGCAATGGACATATGAAACGCTTCGTCAGCTTCGGCCACCTGCTCCCAGTTGCCGATGGCGTTATCTTCCAAAGGAATGTCCTTATGGGTATTCCAAATAGCCACCGTGGCCGCGATGTCCTCATCGGAACCGCGCAGGCAGGCAAAACGAAACGCGGCTTGTTCAATGACCGCGCGCATTTCGTATAAGGCATGCACGCCCTGGGGCGTGATTTCCCGTGAATAGAACCCTCGATTGGGCACGCAGGTCATAAAGCCGTCGCGTGCCAAGCGGTTCAACGCTTCGCGTACTGGAGTCCTGGATACGCCTAACCTGCCGGCCAATTCCACTTCATTGATCCTTTCGCCGGGACGGAAGTGATAATCCACAGAGAGTTTTTTTACCGCTTCGTAAACCTTGTCCACGCTATCCGCACTACGACCGGTTTTTTTGGGGCCAAGACGAGCATTACTTTGCTGAACTGTCATTGAATACCTGATGCATTGAATCGATGAGGTGCAACTTTATTTTAATAAATAACATAGGCCAAATAAGAAAACAATCAGATTGTGAATACACTTATATCTACACCTCAGTAGCGATATTTCGTGAGATTGCACCACAATAATACAAATACTCCAGCCCCCTGCACCAAGTCAAAGCAAACGGTTTTATTTTCCGGGTCAATTGTGCATTATTTATTATTCATTGATGACCAGTGGTTAAACCGCTCGGCCCTATCTAAACGATCGGCAAAGCGTCATTATTTTCAGTCATTACAGTGAGTAACCCTAAACAAAGGGTAACACAGTGTCATATGTTTCCAGCCTTTTCGCTGGCAACATTGACAATATCCGCATGATGGCACAGGTTTTGCTGTGCTTACTCAAAGTGTATTCACATTGATATCCAGTGATGAATTTACTTAACCGAAGTAAACGTAACTCGTTGTATCTAGATAATATAAATTTACCTTCGCCATCGGTTCCGATGTGTTCGGACCGGATATCGCCAGATTTCAACACCGGGAGCATCGTAATGTCATTACCAGTCAATAAATCGTTATGCCTATCGGCAGTGGTCGCCATGTTATATGCCGGCTCGGCCAACCTTGCCTTGGCGGACATCACCGTTGGGGCAATCTTGCCGTTGACCGGCACCAGTGCCGATATTGGCAAGGATCAGCGGCGCGGCATGGAGCTGGCTATTGCGGATATTAACGCCCGGGGGGGTGTCGCCGGCCAAAAAATGGCGATGATGGTGGAAGATTCCGCGGGCAGCCCCGCCATAGGGTTAGATGCGGTCCGCAAGCTGACGGAGGTCAATAAAGTACCATTGGTGATCGGCGAATTTTCCTCGAGCGTCACGATTCCCATTGGCCAATATCTGGTCAAAAATCAGCTGACCCATATTAATATCGCCGGGACCAGTACCGGTATCCGCGCCATCGGCGGCAGTTCATTTAGCGTTATCGGCCTTGACGATCTGTCCGCCAAATTCTCGGCGGCGGATATCTACGCGCAAGGCTATCGCAACGTGGCCTTTATTGCGCCAAATGGCGCATATGGGCAAGGTATGGCGGAACAGTTTACAAAATACTTCACCGCCGACGGCGGAAAAGTGTTAGCCAAGTTATTGTACACCGCGGGCCAGTCATCCTATCGGCGAGAACTGCAACAAATGGCGCGGGCAAAACCGGATCTGTATGTTTATACCAGCTACGGGCAGGAAGCGGTGGTGCTCAATCGTGAGTCTTACGAGCTGGGCTTGAGTAAAACCCCCTGGTACGGCATCTATCTGACCATGAGCACCGCCGATTCCCCAGCCCAGTTTGTCCAGGGTCAAACGGGAATGGAAGTTGCCGGTCTGGGCGATAAAAGCGACGGTTATGTCGCCGAGTATCGCAAAAAATATGGCGAAGGCATGAAGTCCGCCTACGGCAGTTATGCCTATGATGCGGTGAAACTGGCGGCGGCGGCAATTAACCAGGCCGGCAATGCCGATCCGGCGGCCGTATTGGCGGCGATGAAACGGGTAGCTCCTGGGTTTACCGGCGTCACCGGAACGCTTGATCTGGATAGCGATCGCCAACGTCAGAAACAGCCGTATGAAAAAGTCAAAAGCCTCAACGGCGCTATCGTCGCCCGTTAAGCCTGGTTTCGCCGGCAGGCGGTCGCGCCGGCGAACTTACCGCAAACCCGGATTTTTATTATGCTGCAATTCATCTTGGATACCTTGATTCGCACCTCGGATTTGGCCCTGATAGCCGTGGGGCTGAGCTTGGTTTATGGCTTGGTTAAATTTCCGAATATCGCCCACGTACAGTACGCGATGATGGGCGCTTTTATCTCAGGTTACCTGCTGCGCGCGGGGGCGCCGCTGTGGCTGGCAGGCTTGCTCTCCTGCGCGCTGATTGGCCTGCTTGCCGTCGTGCTGCATCACCTGGTCTTTCGTCGTCTGTTACGTAGCGGACCGGCTCACGGGATGATTGGCGCGCTGGCGGTATCGATGATCCTGATCGCTGCGGTATTGGGTAGCGCCGGCTCGGCGCCGTTAACCTATCCACTGCCGGTAAGCCGTGCCTGGACCTGGGGGGATGCCTTGATCTCCCCGGCGCAAATTGGCTCAATAGCCATCACGGCTCTATTACTGGCACTGTTTACGTTATTGCTGTTTAACACGTCGCTGGGACGTTCCATCCGCGCGTTGGCCGGCAATCGGGAGTTGGCCGCCGCGTCCGGACTGAACGCCGATGCCATTACCAACGGCGTCAATTTTCTTAGCGGCGGACTGGCCGCGCTGGGCGGAACGCTATTATCGATGAACACCAGCGCTTACGTTAACCAGGGAAACGATTTGCTGTTACCCATCCTGGCCGCCGCGATTTTAGGTGGCCTGGGCAACCCGCTCGGCGCGGTGATGGGCGCGCTGCTGATCGCCGCCACCGAGACCTTGGTGATCAGTTTCGATTTCAGTGGGTTAAGTTGGGGACTATTTTCCTTCGTGCCGGTGACCTATATCAATGCCGCCTCATTTATCATTTTGATAATTACTCTTCTTTTACGTCCTTACGGTCTCTTTCACCGGGAGGTTCACCGTGTTTGATTTTCTACTGCATATCCTTAGCATTGCCGGCATTTATGCGCTGATTGCCGTGGGCCTGAATATCCAAAGCGGTTATGCCGGGTTACTCAATTTTGGCCATATTGCGTTTGCCGGTATCGGCGCCTATGCGGTCGGCATTGGTGCGCATTTAGGATGCTCGCCTTTATTGTCTATTCCCGCCGGGATCGCCCTGGCCATAGTGGTAGGTCTGCTGATGGCCGGGTTGGGTGGCAAACTGGCGGCCGATTATTGGGGGATTGCGACGCTTGCCATTGCGGAAATTATTCGTACCTTGGCGTTCAATGAAGAGTGGCTGACCGGCGGCCCCCAGGGGCTCAGCGGTATCGTCATGCCTTTCGATGCCGGTGGCCGGCGTGGGGATAATCTGCTGTTTGCCGTGGTGATTATCGGCTTATTGGCATTGGCGGCGGTTACCAGCCAATGTATGGCCAGACGCCGTTTTGGCCGAGCGCTGCGTTTAATGCGTGAACAGCCCCAGTTGGCGGTCTGCTTTGGCTATCATTTGCCGGCGCTCAAACGTAAGGCGCTGATGGTCAGCGCGGCGCTCACCGCCTTTGCCGGCTCGCTGCTGGCATATTACACCGGCTACGTCAGCCCGGATTACCTACTGTCTTCGGAATCCTTCATTATTTGGAGCATGGTGATGATTGGCGGTCTGGGCAACGTGTATGGCGTGGTGGCCGGCGCGCTATTGGTACAGTGTTTGTATTCCTTTATTCCGTTCGCGAAAGATCTTATCGATATCAATACCGATATTGCCGGCGCGCTGCGGTTGGGTGCGGTAGGCACGCTTTTACTGGCCTGCTTGTTGGGGCGCCCGGGTGGGTTATTCCCGGAACGGCTGAGGAAAATTCCATGAGGCCACTATTACAGGTCACCAGCCTGAGCAAAGCCTTTGGCGGCAATAAGGTGCTTGAACAGATCGACTTTACCCTAGGGCAGGGTGAAATCCTCGGGCTACTGGGACCCAATGGTTCCGGTAAAAGCACCTTACTCAACGCCATTTCGGGGTTCACCGCGGTAGATACGGGCGAGATAACGATCGACCAACAGCGCATCGACCGACTGCCGACTTACCAACTGGTCGGCAAAGGTATCGCCCGTACGTTCCAATTGCCGGCCATGCCGGAAAAAATGTCGGTAATGGAAGTCGTGATGGCCGCAGGCACCCGACATCATGGTTTTTGGAGCAGCGTGTTGCCGCTGCCCGGCGCGCGGTTAGCCGAACGCGAGGATCGAGAAAAAGCCACGGCATTGCTCGATGAACTCCTGCTGGCCCATGTGCGTGATTTACCGGCCGCGGCTCTCTCCGGCGGGCAGAAAAAGCTGCTGGGTATCGCCTGTGCGCTCATGGGATCGCCCAGGTTATTGATGCTCGACGAACCAATGGCGGGCGTGCATCCGAATTTGCGCAACGATATTGTCGACACCTTGAAAAGGCTGAACCGAGGAGGATTGTCTTTGATGATTATTGAGCATGATATGCATTTTATTCGTGATATCTGCCATCGCTGCATTGTGCTCGATCGGGGACATATCGTTGCCACCTGTCGTCCTGATGAACTCACGCACAACGCCAAGGTACTGGAGGCTTATTTAGGCACCATGGCCAAGCCGTTGCCGGAGGCGGTATGATTAGCCTGCGCGAGATCAGCGCTGGCTACACGCCGGGCATCGATATCCTGAAAAGTATTTCCATCGACGTGGGTCGCGCCGAGATCGTGACGTTGCTCGGACCCAATGGCTGTGGCAAATCCACATTGTTAAAGTGCATTGCCGGGTTCCTGCGTCCGCGATCGGGGCAAATGCTGCTGGATGGTTCGGAAATTGGGGCATTACCGGTTCACCTTAAGGTGCGTCATTGCGCCTTGGGGTTTGTGCCGCAGACCGATAATGTGTTTACTAACCTAAGCGTGCGTGAAAATCTGTTGATTGGCGGTCAATTTATGCGTGAACCGTCGCGCCGGCAGCGTATGGATGCGCTTTGTGATTTATATCCGATGTTGGGGCGTAAATTCAATCAGCCCGCGGCCGCATTGTCCGGCGGCGAGCGGCAAATCCTGGCTCTCGGCCGGGCGTTGATGCCCGCGCCGAAAACCTTGCTGCTGGACGAGCCTTCGGCCGGTCTGTCGCCTAAAATGCTCAATGACGTGTTCGCGGCGATTTTACAGATCAGAAAACTGGAAGAAGTGGCCATATTGATGGTGGAGCAAAACGCCATGGAAGCGCTAAGGATCTCCGATCGCGCCTATATATTAGCGCTGGGCAATGTGGCGCTGACGGGTAAATCCGCTGAACTGATGCATGATGACCGGGTGCGCGAACTGTATCTGGGGGGCCGGGCGGCCTGAGTCCGCCTACGACGCCCCGGTATGTGTCCGGGGCGTCGCGCCGCGTTTGGCCTGGATGCCGTTGTTTGGCGCCTAGCCGCTCAACGAGGAAATGACGTCATCAGCGCATCGCCAGATAGGCGTTTTTCACTTTCCACAGATAGCGCGGCGCCTGAGGTTGTGGATGTTTTTCCTGGATATGCCGTGAAAACTCTTCCGGGGTTAATTGATTGATTTTACTGATGGCGTAATCGCGATCGCTGGAGAACGAGCGCAACAGGGCGCCCGCGCCGTTCACATAGGCCACGGCAGTGGCATAACGTAACGTCTCCGGGTTTTTGATACCCGCTAATTGACGTTGTAGTATGCTGATATAAGCGGTGCCAAGATCGATATTTGTGGCGGGGTCTTTCAAGTCCCTGGCGCTCGGCTGGCCGTAGCGGCCTTTTAAGCGGTAAGCATCGCGTCCGGCGGTGGATGCCTTTAGCTGCATCAGCCCGATGGCATTGGATTTGCTCACCACGCTGGGATTATAACCGGATTCTACCTGAATAATGGCTTTAACCAGATTTTCGTCAACACCGTAAATACTCGCTGAATCATGTATATAGCCGCCATAAATCCCTTTTGGCGCCTCCACCAGTAATTTTTGTGGTTGGGGCGGAATAACCAGAGCGGTTGGTCGTTCGACGGGTTGTTTAGCACAACCGGCCAACAGTAAACCGGCTAAAAGGTATAGGGCGTTTAATTTCACGTTCTGCCTCTTGCGACGGGAGCGACCCTAAGCATATACAGGTTTTTTGTCGTGATGAACATATTTTTTTTCCAGGATTGTGGTGCATAAATCATTTTTTAACCGCTTGTGAGGGAAGGGTTTGATGGATCTCACATCCAAGGCGTAATGCCGAAGCGGCACCGCACAGCCTGTCGTTATCGACGTGCAAGCTCCGCCGCCATTGCCGCTTTCGTTTAGTCGTCGGGGGGGAGGGCGCCAAGGCATTTACCGGGGGCTGCTGGATGAAAAATCGGATTTATCTGTAGTCCAACGTGTCGCCTGTACGTCATTTATTACTTTAGGCAATTGTCATAGAAAAGCGCGGAGACTGAAATCTGTAGACATAAAAAGATTTTGCATAATACCCAGTCTTTTACCATCATCTGAAGGCAACCGTTTTTTTATAGCTGGGACAATCTTGCACAACATCATAACCCCTTTGCGACACGCGATTGAGCGTACGGCGTGGTATCCCAAACGACATTCCTATCGCGTATTGTTCTGGCGGGAAATCACTCCGCTAGCGGTGCCTATATTATTTGAAAACATGTGCGTTCTGCTTATGGGGGTGCTCAGCACTTTCCTGGTCAGTTGGCTGGGCAAGGAGGCGATGGCTGGGGTTGGGCTGGCGGACAGCTTCAATATGGTGGTGATCGCGTTCTTCGCCGCGGTGGACTTGGGTACCACGGTGGTGGTGGCGTTTAGTCTGGGCAAACTGGATCCCAAACGCGCTCGTGCCGCGGCCCGGCAATCCCTGGCGCTAATGACGGTAGCCTCGGTGCTGTTGGCGCTGGGTATCGAATTTTGCGGGCAGTCCATTATCAATGTGATTGCCGGCAGCGCCGATCCGGTGGTGAAAGCGTTGGCGCTAACCTACCTGAGGATTACCGTATGGAGCTATCCCGCCGCCGCTATCGCCCTGATTGGCAGCGGCGCCTTACGGGGCGCGGGCAATACCAAAATTCCGATGCTGATAAACGGCGGCATGAATATCCTGAATATTATCATCAGCACCGTATTGATTTACGGCTGTTTTTCCTGGCATGGTCTGGGTTTTATCGGCGCGGGATTAGGGTTGACGATTTCCCGGTATATTGGCGCTGCGGCGGTGATTTACGTCCTGATGATCGGGTTTAATCCGGCGCTGAAAATTTCCCTGAGAAGTTATTTTACCCCCTTCAACACCAACATTTTAATGGAAGTCTTAGGTATAGGCATTCCCGCCAGTATTGAATCGGTACTCTTTAACGGCGGTAAATTATTAACTCAGGTGTTCGTCGCGGGCATGGGCACCAATGTCATTGCCGGCAATTTTATCGCGTTCTCCATTGCGTCCTTAATCAATTTGCCCGGCAATGCCTTGGGTTCAGCCGCCACTATTATCGTAGGCACCCGCCTGGGCAAGCGGCAAATCGGCCAGGCGGAGCGCCAGCTTAAGCATATTTTCTGGCTATCCACCCTGGGTCTGTGCGCAATTTCATGGTTATCGGCGCCTTTAGCCGGTCTGCTGGCTGAATTCTATACACGGGAGGAGGACGTGATTCAGGTGGTGAAAATACTGGTCTGGCTTAATGCCGCGTTTATGCCTATCTGGGCGGCATCATGGGTCCTGCCGGCCGGCCTGAAAGGCGCCCGCGATGCGCGTTTTACCATGTGGATATCGCTACTGGGTATGTGGGGGTGCCGCATCGTGGCCGGTTATATCCTGGGTATTGTGCTGGGCTTTGGCGTGGTGGGTATATGGCTGGGCATGTTCCTGGACTGGGCGGTACGCGGCGCGTTTTTTTACTGGCGCCTGGTCAGTGGCCGCTGGCTGTGGAAATACACCAAGCCTGGCGCCGCGCACTGATCTCCTGCGCATACCAACAATGTCCGCTAGTTCACGGGCGAGCCACCGCTTGCGTTTGAACGTTGCTTTCCTCTCTATCTGGGCCGGTCCGTCGAGGGTCGTTGGCTTTCGCTTTTTTGCAATTTGACATCCATTGGATGTAATAAGTTATTTGCCACGGACGGGCTCGCCTAACACCCCATTTGCATTATTCTTTACCCCGCAAGAACAATCCGCTTAGTGACCGCTGAACCGCACAAAGACACTAATAATATACATTAGGATATACAGTATGATTAAAAAAGATTTAATCGTTAGTCCACACGTTATTAATGCGCCAGTCGCATATAACCTAAACCAAGGCGAAAAGCCATTCGCAACGGGTATTAAAAAAATAATAGCGATAGATAATATAGATAAAAATCGTTTTTTGGATGTTAATAATTTTTTTATTGATAATAGAGAAGATTGTTATCAAAGTCATAGTGAAATTGTTCAAATAGATTATATCTATTCTTGTCGACGGGAGTTGGAACATTGTCCTCTCTCTTCGTTAACCTATAAAGGCCAGCGCGAGATTCCCATAACATTAAGCTGTTGGCGGCAGCCTAGATTATTGACGTTTACTAAAATTCAGCTGCCGAGTAAGAATGAAATTTACATGACGGAATATCAGTCAAAAACCCTATTATCCGATGGCGACATTTATCATATAAGCGACCTGGTACACCCCCCAGCTACCTCTTGGCTTTCTTTGTTAGTCAATCTCATTAGCCATTTAGCTCAAACGGTAAATTTACATTCTCCACTATACCGGCAGTCCAGAGCGCAACCGGCGCCACGTTCATTTTTCAGTCAATTTTTGACGTTACCAGGCGCCGAAGCATCGACCTATGCCAACCTAGACCCGATTGTTCCGGAAAACAAACCGGGTTGCCGGATTGAGATTCAGTTACCCGATGCCAAGGCAATGGAACTGCACCAAGAGTTAGTCGGTGAGTATGCCCAAACCAGTCGTTACACTGAACAAAGTTTGAAATGGCTGGATGGTTACGATCGGTTCTTGGCGATAAAGGTAAAAAATGTCTTTGAGTTGGCGCTACATTTAAAAAATAAGCGAGCGGCTGTCGATACGCTGTTGATAAAAAAATACAGTGAAAAAATATTGGAAGAATGTTCGGCCTTAGCCTCTTCCCTTACCAGTCAGGATGAAAATGCGTTTGACAGTCTTAGAGAAAGAGAGCTAGTGAGCGATTTTTTGATTAACCAAAAAAATGATATGAACTTGGCTTTTAAAAATATTAATTTTAAAATTCTGCGTGAAGCAGTAGTTATTAAAAATGGGATGAGTTTTGATGATGCTAAGCGCTATATAAAAGATAAGTATAATGGCAAGACCCATTCTGGCATAAGAGAGCATTATAAATGGTATTATCGGTATATTGCATTGATGGAAAAAGCCCATGCTGATTATATTGAGCATCTCGGTTATGCTGAGAATTATAGTGTATTAAATCGAGTCCTTTTTAAAAACGATCGGGAGATATACGGTTTGTTAATCGATGAGGATATCGCCGATCTGGAAAATGAGTTAATAAAAAGAATGTTCTATTATATTTTTGAATATAATAGAAATAAAGGCAATAGCATTAATAGCCTGACGGTGATGATACCAGGTGAATTTACCGAATATTGGCAGCTCTTTAAACATGAATATGAAAACATTAACGTAGAGCAGCTAACTTCGACGTTTGTTAAACAAATAATGCTTTTCAATGAAAAAAATGAAGTTGAAAATTTTCATTTAAACCGGATATTAAAACTGATTGCATTCAACCGTATGCGTAGCCAATTAGATATGAGTTCTGATTGGGGCATAGACGATGACCCTATTGAAGAAAGTATAAAATTTTTAGAAAATAATATAAAAAATTTATTGACGCCGCCGATCGACGCCATTGAGACCGGCTACAGTCAATGGTATATGGATACCAGCCAGCAAATTAAATTTGATAAGGAATGTATAATATTATTGGAATATTTTTCCACGTTGCATAAAAAATTTAACGCTGTTCTGCGTCTTAACAAACAGCATCCAGAGTACAGCGTATCGCTGACACAGGAACAAAGCCTCGCTATGGCTAAAATTGCCGCTATGCGATATCTCAAACCCGCAGGCGTTGCGCTGGATGATGATCAGCAATTACTCGTCCGATATTATTTATCTATACAAGATTTACAATTTGAACCCTTGATTGTCGCCGCGGCGTTTTGGTATATCGATGTTTATTCATCTGAATATAGAAAATATTTAAGAAATCTTGATGTTTTATCAATAATACAAAAGTTTCAACAGCAGGATCTTATTAATACCGAAAATATTAAGTTAAGAGATGTGGAAATCTACACCAGCGTTTTCAGTTTATTAAAATATGATCGATTTGCTTTTCCGGAGGTTTATTTTAATCAATTTATAGAATATAAGCTTCATGATGTTTATCATGAGTCAAGAGATATTTCTCTTAATATTATCAAATATTCAAATGTCGACTACCTTGACATTATTTTTCCTCCTAAAGAAATATATACGTTTAAAATATACTCAAGAAGATATATACAAAATACATTAGCTAGTCAAGTATGGGTTTCCACACCGGCCAATAATATCGGTTATATTGTGATCCTCCGATTACACAGTAACAAGTTAGCGCTGTTATCAACCTTGATGAGCGCTCCTTTTATCCGAATCCTGGATGAGTCCGTAAACCGGGCGTTTATGTATAAAATGATAAACGATTGGAAAAAAACTATCTTTCATCTTAATATCAGAAATAGAGAACATTATAATGCCACCATGGAAGAAATGGATTCGCTGCTTTTTTCCTTTGCAAACCAAGATATTGATATGCAAGATGGTTGGAATTCCATTCTTGTTCAGCCTGAAAAAAATCGTCTTACTCACCCTGCCGCTGAATTCTCATTGGTGGCAGATAAAAAAAACGGTGGTTACGATTCTTTGCTTGCGG
The DNA here is from genome assembly GCA_015654745.1 of Enterobacterales bacterium. GTDB lineage: Bacteria > Pseudomonadota > Gammaproteobacteria > Enterobacterales > Enterobacteriaceae > Acerihabitans. Next base: position 18,595 of record JAATGH010000489.1, on the reverse strand, counting down.
CTTTGGACTATTGGAATGAGCAAACACTATTGGAAGTTGCTGAGGTTATGAAAGATGAACTTAAGGATGATACGTGGATTGATTATCTCACACGACAAGTTCCGTTCTATGAAGTACTTTGGCATCATTGGTATGATGCCGAACATGAATTTGAGTTTAAAGACCTTCTTTTCGATGTCTTTGACCTGGTCACAATCCTGATCCCTTCCGGTTTATCGGTCAAACGCGTGGGTAAATCCACACTCACGGCTATCCTGGCTAAAGCTAAGGCGTCGAATATTCCCGCTAATGGATTAAGGCATTTTATTGTAAGCCATCTGGTCAAAAAATCTCCGCAGATTATTTATCGCGGTTCTATTAATTTTGCCCAACAGATGATTTCATTTTTTAATCCTTTACCCTTCGGTGGCCTTATTGGCAACAGTTTAAAAAACTTCTTGGCCAAGAATATGCAACAAAAAATGGGTTGGATTAATGAATATGTCGCGGATATCCTTAAAATCAAGAAGGTGACGCTGAAAAGTTGGGCATCCGAGATCGATCGCGATCTCCTGACCATCGAAGATGACGGTCTTTTTTCATCGTTTATCAACAATGAATCGCTGCAACGATATATTGAAATAGACCATGCATTTTTCCCCACCCTCTGGGATGATACTATGAAAATATGGCGTGTGACGCATTCAGAAAACCGAGACAATTACAATCATGCCGTGCCGATGAATAAAAATAACAATGGTCAATGGACTGCGGCTTTTTTTAATGATACAGATCCTATTTCTCCTCTTAATTCTATTCTGAAATCTCATTCAAATTTTGATTCGCATTTTGGTGAAATTAAATTTGAACCATTTTATAAAGTGGATGGAAAATCACACAAGATAGACAAAAAATCAATTCCAATAAAAAAATATCTTCAAACGTTTGTGGATTTTTTTGGTAGCACATTTAGAAATAAATTTCATCATATCAAAAATAAAGTAAATATTATAAATCTGTTTATCTCATGTTTAATGAATAAAGAAAAATTTGCTGAATTTGCACGTGGACAAGGGAATGGCGTTAGAACGGCGGACATTGAAGAGCACTTATCAAAAATCAGAAATTATCATAAATTGAAGGTAAAATTTCGCGTAGTGTATATCTGGTTAAGTGAACTTGACCACGCTCCAGCTAGTAATTTAATTTTGAACGTCAATATGCATAACGCGGTTTATATTATTGATTTAGCATGGCTGCGTTCATTAGATAATGATAATGACACTCCGATAGAAGTGTTCTATGAACGCGAATGGTCTATTTTTTATTCGCACATTGGAAAATATAAAAATGCGCTGATAAAATTCAAGGATTTTAGTCACCTGGAGGATGCCATGCGTTTTTCTCAACGTAGTACACTAGCACCCGGACTCTATGTTAAGGGCGTTTTTGTGCTTAAAGAGCCTATTTGGTACAAAGTGGCGCTTATCAAGACCCGTTATGAACAATACCGTAAATCTTTATTAGATGACGTATTGCACAATAATGACATTCTGAGTGCCGCAAGAGTCACTATTGCGGATGCTCTTCTCTATGAATCGGCCGACTGGCCGCGTCCCAAACTGGTGGGATTTCCGTTATCGGTATTAAAAATATCCATGCCGTTAAGTCAGGCGGACTATACGCGCCTAACGGGTCTTGTTTCGATTGCCGCTACGTACAAGATGCCTATTGATGCCTATTTTACGTCACACCGCGAGCTCGACAACTTCGACGATGTATTGAGAATACAAAAAGGCTGTCTGCTGGCGGTGCTATCGCCTGATGGTATTCTGTGTCACCTGTCCGTCTGTGTGGGGAGCGGCCGATTTGCCGGTGCGGGGAATCATTTGTTTAATCATGATTTTCAGCATCGTCCTGAAATCATTGTTGCCGAGGAGATGGGTGTCTTCATCACCGGTAAATTCCATTCGCGTGCAAACGGCGGGCCATACCAACTCGTTGCCGGGACCGTTGCCGATCTCGCTGATCAAAAAAATATTTTAACCAACGCACCTGCTGCAAACGCGGCATCAAACGCCGATACGTCTATTGGTGCAAGAGAGCGCGCGTTGCTTGGTGGCCAATGGTCTATCGTGCGCGAAAACGCCACATCTTCTTCGCTGCACATTAAAACCAATATGCCGAATTTTAAAAATAATCACATGAGCGCCAGCGAACTAACGCATATTATTAGAGGATTAACCTTTGTTAACGATGATCTGCCGGGGTTTAACGAGCTTGAGTCGGTTAAGTTGGTTTCCTGTTTCGAGAGGTATGACGAGGGAGCTTTTTTCGGTCAGATTCTTGCCAATGAATTGAATCTGATGGTTGAGTCATATCCTTATTATATTACTGATAAAGTACAGCTGCGCCATCCGCACTGGTTTACTATTTACCTTCCCCACGCCAAGAACGACACCTTGATGGCGACGCCTTTTGATGAATTCAGTGTACTCAGGCGCAAGCAACGCTTGGCATTAAAAAAAAGGCGTCTTAATGATTTGGTGGGTATGGTTTTATATATTAAAAAAACGTTCCATCATGGTGTGGCCAAGCGATCGAATACGCACTTGCCATCCGTTTATATTAATATCGCTCGTTTTATTCTCAATGACATACCCTTTATGGGGTTCGTGCGGTACCACGGTCTGACACAGACGTCTTCTGACCTATTACGGAAAATCATGGATGAGTACCAGCATGTTATGCTGAATTCGGAGGACATTTTTATCCAATATTATTTTGATATTCTGCATTCAATCAGAGAATTCAATCACTTAATCCGCTGGCTTAAGCCTGCATTGCCGTAGCGTCCGCTTTTGTCATATTTATCGTTGTAAGATCAAAAAATAATTTTTATGATTAGCGTATTTTGTGTTGTCTCTTGGGTTATCGCACCCGGGAGAACTGGATGAGGTAAGCCGGATTGGGTGGAATGGTTTTGTTGGTAACGTTCCGACCTGTGCCCCTTTTTCCTCCTGAATCACACTTAATCAGCAGGGTAAACATGGCTATATCCAACCTATCGTCCAGCAAGTACCAAGCGATCTTGCTCATGTCCTTTTTGGTGTTGGTCAACATTATCGCCTGGGTATGGGCGTTGGTGGTTTTTCAGCATAACGCCACGCTGACCGGAGCGGCATTGCTGGCCTATAGCTATGGATTGCGACACGCGGTTGACGCCGATCATATTGCGGCCATCGATAACGTCACGCGCAAGTTGATGCAGCAGGGGCAACGGCCCATTTCCGTCGGCGCCTATTTTTCCCTAGGCCATTCCACCATCGTCCTGCTTGCCTGCGCGGCCATCGCCGCCACGTCGTTAGCCTTTAAAAGCCAAATGGGCTGGATCCATGATTATGGCGGTATCATTGGAACCCTGGTTTCCGCCGGGTTTTTATTGATCGTGGCGCTGATTAACCTCATGATTTTACATACGGTCTATAAAAAATTCAGGCAAATTAAACGGGGAGAGGCGCTCGGAGATCGGGAGATCGACGCTCTCTCGGCTAACAATGGCGGTCTGATGACGCGTATTTTTCGTTTTGCTTTCAAATTCGTTAATAAAAGCTGGCAAATGTACCTGGTCGGATTTTTGTTTGGCTTGGGCTTTGACACCGCAACGGAAGTGGGTTTGCTAGGCATCTCCGCCGCCGGCGTATCCTCGGGTATGTCAATATGGTCCATTATGGTTTTCCCCGTACTGTTTGCCAGCGGTATGGCGCTGATTGACTCCCTGGATAATTTTGTCATGGTGGGCGCCTACGGCTGGGCCTTTGCAAAACCGGTGCGCAAGCTATATTACAATATGACCATTACGGCGACCTCCGTGGTTATCGCCCTGTTTATCGGTGGCTTGGAAACCCTGGGCCTAATTGCCGATCGGTTCAGTCTGCAGGGGGATTTTTGGCAGCTCATCGGCTATCTCAACGATCACATGGGGCAGGTGGGGTATTGGGTTATTGGCCTCTTTTTGCTATTTTGGCTGGTGTCGGCGCTCAACTATCGTTGGCGTAATTACGATAACATACTGGCAAACTGAGCTTCTGGTCGTCCACGGCGTACTCAGGAATTAAGGATCACCGCGTTCTGGAGTAAATTGAGTTGATTAGGGAACGATCGTTTCCTATACTCTGTCTATGAATAAATTACCTTCCGTTACCCAGCAGCCCCGAGGCCCGGGCCGGCCGCGTGAATTCGACATGGACGCGGCGCTTGACGGCGCCGTGCGGGTGTTTCGTGAACGCGGCTATCACGCCACGTCCATTACCGACCTTTGCGCCGCAATGGGGTTGACGCCCGGCAGCATCTATAAAGCCTTCGGCGATAAGCGCACGGTTTTTCTCGCCGCCTTCGCACGCTATACCCGCCAGCGCCACAATGCGTTGCGGGAATACCTCGCTCGGGAAACTACCGGGCGCGAGAAAATCCGCGCAATGTTGCTGTTCTACGCCGAGTCGTCCTCTGGTGAGGAAGGGCGACGCGGCTGCCTGGTGGCCGGCAGCGCAGTGGCTTTGGCCACCCTAGACGCGGAGATGGCGGAACAAGTCGCGGCAGCGTTGCGGCGCGTCGAGAGGGTATTAAGCGATCTGGTCCGGCTAGGCCAGTCGGACGGCTCGGTCGCGCAAGATATTGATGTCGCCGCCGCGTCCCGTAGCCTGATGTGCCTGCTGCAGGGATTTCGGGTGATTGGCACGCTAGGGCGCAGTCGGGACGATATGGTGGCCGCGGTAGCGGCGGCCATGCGGATGATGACCTAAGCGTGCAACAAACCGGGTGTTCCGGGAACTACTGCTAAAGAGGAACCTGACCATGGCTAAACGACAGACCCCATCCCCGCCCGCCACCCGCCTGATCCCGGCCGCGCCGGCGGCAAGTCCGGCATATGGGCTGCCGGGATTCGAGCATCGATTTGCCACCGTGAACGGCGTCAGGCTGCATTATGTTATCGGTGGCGAGGCTGGGGGAGATACGATTGTGCTGTTAGCCGGTTTCCCTGAAAGCGGGTTTGCCTGGCGCAAAGTGCTGCCCCTGCTGGCCAACGCCTTCCGCCTGGTGGTGCCGGATCTGCCTGGCCAAGGCGACTCCGATCGTCCGGTTGAGGGTTATGATACGCAAAGCCTGGCGCAGACGCTGCACGCATTGTTAGCGCAACTGGGCATCACCCGATATCATCTTGCCGCCCATGACGTCGGTGCGTGGGTCGCCTACCCTTATGCGGCGCTATTTGGCGATGAAATACGGCGCTTGGCGTTGCTGGATGCGGGTATTCCGGGCATTACGCTACCCGATACGTTGCCAACGGCGCCCGATCGGGCGTGGCGCACCTGGCATTTCGCCTTTCATGCCATACCGGATCTGCCTGAACTGCTGATCGCCGGACGGGAACGGGAATACCTGGAGTGGTTTTTGCGGCGCAAAACGGCCAATCCCTACAGTTTCTCCGATGCCGACATAAACGAATATCTACGCGTATTTACCCGCGAAGGCGGCCTGCGCGCCGGATTGGCTTATTACCGCAGCGCGGGCTTATCGGCTGAGCAGAATCGTAGGCTAGCGGCCAAAGGGCAACTGGCCATGCCGATTCTGGCGCTTAGCGCCGATCAGGGCTCGATCCCGGATATGGCTCAGCCGCTGAGGGCATTTGCCCGGGATGTGCGCGGCGCCACCCTCGCCAACTGCGGTCATTTTTTGCCGGAGGAACAGCCGGAAGCGGTTGCCGGTGAATTCAGCGCTTTTTTTAACTAAGGTGAGGATGTTTACCCCAATGTCTTGGTCAACGTGACCAACGCAAGATCCTGGCGTAATGGCGTTCCCACGCTCGGGTCGTCATAAGGAAAGGGTTCCGTTTCCCCGGTTTTGACAAAACCGAGCCGCTCATACCAGGCAATCAGTTTTTCACGCAGATTGATGACGGAAATTTTCAGGCTTTGCGCGCCGGCGCTATGGGCATAATTCTCAGCTCCGGCCACGATAGACTTTCCCAGCCCGGCGGCTTGGAACTGCGGGCTGACGGCCAGCATGGAAAGATACCACTGTGCGTTGGCCATGGGGCTAAGCGCAACGCAGCCGCACAATTCATCAGCGGCGCCGTCTTTTGCGAGCAAGATAATCGCCGCGTCGTTTTTGAGGGTATCCGCCAGCGCCGCCCTGTTGGTGCGTGGCCCGTCGATCAGTCCGACCTCGCTGGTCCAATCCGGCGCCGCAACGCCACGGTAGGCCTGATTGACAAGTTCGGCCACTTGGTCGAGATCTTTGGTCCGGGCGAGGAATAACGCCATGACATTTACCTCCCTATAGTGATTGCACACGCGGCTAATCGCGTGTTTTCAGTATAGAGATTCACAGGTTGTCCGTCACGTTGACCGAGCCAGTGAATGCCCCAGCGTTCGCGCTCGTGGATATCAGGCCACGCCGTTGAGCAATTGTAACTCCGCCGGGGGCAGCGACAACGTGGCCGCGGCCAGGTTTTCCTTAAGATGCGCCGGTGATGACGTTCCGGGAATCAGCAAAATATTAGCGGAGCGCTGCAGTAACCAGGCCAGGGCCACCTGCATGGTAGTGGCCTGCAGTCGATGGGCAACATCAACCAGGACCTGGGATTGTAATGGCGTAAAACCACCCAACGGAAAGAAGGGCACATAAGGAATACCCTGGGCCGCCAGTTGATCGATGAGCGCATCATCCGCACGTTGAGCCAGATTATAGAAATTTTGCACACAGGCGATCGGCATCATTTTCCGGGCATCGGCAATTTGGGTCGGCGTGACGTTACTTAGCCCGATATGCCGGATGAGGCCACGGTGTTGCAGTTCGGCCAGTGCGGTCAGCGGGGCCTCCAGCGAACCTTCCTTTGGCTGGTGGATATCCAGCATACTACGCAGGTTGACGATCTCGAGGACATCCAGGCCAAGATGACGCAGATTATCTTCTACCGCCTGGGTTAATTCTTGGGCGGAAAACGCCGGTATCCAGCCGCCTTTCTCGTCGCGCCTGGCGCTCACCTTGGTCACCAGGCAAAGGTCGTCCGGGTAGGGATGCAGCGCTTGTTTGATCAGTTGATTCGTCACGTGCGGACCGTAAAAATCGGCCGTATCGATATGGTTAACGCCCGCGGCAACGGCTTCGCGAAGGACGCGTACCGCCATGGCCGGATCTTTGGGCGGGCCGAATACGCCCGGACCTGCAAGCTGCATGGCGCCATACCCCAGCCGCCGGACTTGACGATGACCAAGTTGATAACTACCTGACTTATTGATGCTGGACATAGTGCTCTCCTCTTCAAGATAAGATGCATTGTAGGAGTATCGGCTCTGTGCGACTATCCTGTTAAATGAAGACACGCTGTACGGAGTTTCGCACAATGCAAATCGATCTCGGTCTGCTGCAAGCGGTAATGGCCGTTGCCCAGGCCGGCGGCTTTCGACAGGCGGCCCGTGCCACCAATAGTAGCCCATCACGCCTGAGCGATGCCGTGCGCCGGGCGGAGCAGCAACTTGGCGTCCGGTTATTCAACCGTACTACCCGCACCGTAAGATTAACCGAAGCCGGAGACACATTGCTGCAGCGGTTGTTGCCGGCCATGAGCGAGGTGGAATCGGCGCTTGACGCCGTCAACCAGTTTCGCACTACGCCCAGGGGTACGCTGCGCCTTAACGTGCCGGTTAGCGCCGCCCGATTGGTGTTACCGCATATTGTGCCGGCCTTTTTGGCCCGTTATCCAGAAATTCAGATGGATATTATTGCGCAAAGTAATGTCCTGGACGTTTTTCGCGCGGGATGCGATGCCGGCATTCGTTATGACGAGCGTTTGGAGCAGGATATGATCGCGATACCCATCGGGCCACGCCGTCAGCGGTTTGCCGTCGCGGCGGCGCCGGCCTATCTTGACCGCGCGGGCAGGCCCAAGCATCCGCGCGAGCTGTTAAACCATGCCTGTATTCGCGGCAGGTACGCCAGCGGCATCATGCCGGAATGGGAATTTGAGCGTGACGGTGAACTCGTCAAGCTACAGCCCTCGGGGCCGTTGGTGGTCAGCGTCGGGGCGGCGGTGGACCTGGCCGTCCAGGCGGCGGTGGCGGAGGTAGGGGTCATTCAGTTATTTGAAGAGTGGCTTCGGCCCTATATTGCCAGCGGCCAGTTGGAACCCATACTTGAGCCTTGGTGGCAGTCGTTTTCCGGGCCCTATCTTTATTATCCCGACCGGCGGCTCGTACCCGCGCCGCTGCGCGCCTTTATTGATTTTGTTCGCGAGCAGAATACGTCCGACCAGGAGGCGACAAATGATTCATTACCACCGGGAAAGGCATAGCATCGGGCACGTGGGATGGTTGCGGGCAGCGGTATTAGGCGCCAATGACGGCATTGTCTCTACCGCCAGTTTGCTATTGGGCGTCGCGGCGGCGAACGCGACCCATGCCGGTCTGCTGCTAACGGGAGTCTCCGGGCTGGTCGCCGGCGCCATGTCGATGGCTACCGGAGAATATGTTTCAGTCTCCTCACAGTCAGATACGGAAGAAGCCGCCCTGGCACAAGAGCAAGCTGAGCTAACCGATGACTTTCACGCTGAACATCGGGAGCTGACCGCCATTTATGTCAAGCGCGGACTCAGCGTTGACCTGGCCGAGCGGGTGGCGCAAGCCTTGATGGCACATGATGCGCTGGGGGCTCATGCGCGTGATGAACTGGGAATAAACGAGATCACCACGGCCCGCCCGCTGCAGGCGGCGCTAACGTCGGCGTTAAGTTTTGCCGCGGGCGCGGCGCTGCCGCTGGTCATTACCTTTTTTTCACCCGTCGGGTGGGCCGGCATGACCATCGCCGCGTCAACGCTGATTTCACTGGCCATACTGGGCGGGGTCGCCGCGAAGATTGGTCATGCCTCGGTGCCGAAAGGTATTGTGCGGGTGACATTTTGGAGTGCATTGGCCATGGCCGTGGCGGCTGGCGCTGGCCTCGCCGTCGGTCATGTGTTGGGTTAACGCCGTGCTTGACCCCATCCGTCAGCCCTTGCTATCGAATACCGCGCGCGCGCGCTCCACTTCGGGCAGATAATCCAGGGTCCACGCATATAGCGCCTGGAAAGGCTGCTTTAGGGTATGCCCCAAGGGGGTGATGCGATACTCCACCGCGATGGGCGACGAGGTAATGACGTGCCGCGCCACGATGCCGTTGCGTTCCAAACGCCGCAGGCTTTGAGTGAGCGCCTTTTGCGTGATGCCGTCCAGACGGCGCTTGATCACGTTGAACCGCAGTGGTTCGGCGCAGAGCGCTGCGAGGATCAATACTGACCATTTATCCGCAATCTGATCGAGCAATAAGCGGCTCGGACAAGCCGCCGCGCTAAACACCGGGTAACGGGGATCGGCCTCCGTTCCTTCGCATCCCACGCCATCTTTGGCCTCCGGCAAGGTGTTTTGCCTTAGGCTATTTTCGAATTGCCGAGCTTCCGACATGGTGGTTTCCTCAAAGCTACCAGGTAGCGTTAAAGTGCCTGATTGACTCCCGGCACAGACTCTAGGTATACATAATATACTATCTGAGCGCTATCGTTAACCGGAGTCTTAAACCATGACCACACCGTCAATCGACATTCTGTTCCAGCCTTTGCAAATAAAATCGCTGTTGTTGAAAAATCGCATCGTAATGGCCCCGATGACTCGCTCCTTTTCGCCGCAGGGGATACCGGGGGAAAATGTTGCCGCGTACTATCGCCGCCGGGCCGAAGCGCAGGTGGGGCTAATTCTTTCCGAGGGTACGGCAATCGATCGGCCAGCGGCCAGGAACGATCCCCAAGTGCCTTTTTTTCACGGCGAGGCTGCATTGGCGGGCTGGCGGCGCGTGATTGATGAAGTCCATGCCGCCGGCGGTAAAATGGGGCCGCAGCTGTGGCATGTAGGCGCCGTGGCCAGCTTTCAGACCGAGTGGGTACCGGAGGTCGCGGTGGAAAGTCCGTCCGGCTTGGCGGCGCCGGGCGCCCCCCGGGGCGAGATCATGAGTGACGAGGCCATTGCCGACACCGTTGCCGCCTATGGGCGCGCGGCGGCCGATGCCAAGCGGCTGGGCTTTGATACCTTTGAGATTCACGGTGCCCATGGCTATTTGATTGACCAGTTCTTCTGGTCCGCGACCAATCAACGTACCGATCGTTTTGGCGGTGCTACGCTAAAAGAGCGCTCGCGTTTTGCCGCCGAGGTATTGCAGGCTATGCGGGCGGCGGTCGGGCCGGACTATCCGATTATCTTGCGGGTGAGCCAATGGAAGCAGCAGGAATATACCGCCAGGCTGGCCGAAACGCCGGCCGCCATGGCAGACTGGCTGGTGCCCTTGGTGGAAGCCGGCGCCGATGTGCTGCATTGTTCGCAACGGCGTTTCTGGCAAGCCGAGTTTCCGGAACAAGATGGTGAAACTGGCCTCAACTTTGCCGGCTGGGCCAAGAAATTAACCGGAGCCGCCGCCATTAGCGTCGGTTCAGTCGGTTTATCCGGCGATTTTCTCGGTAGCTTTAGCGGTGAGAGCGCGCGTCCCGCCGGGCTGGATAATCTTATTCAGCGCATGGAACGTGACGAATTTGATCTGATTGCCGTGGGTCGGGCGCTGATTTCGGAGCCGCGTTGGGTAGCCAAGGTGCGTGCCGGCGAAACCGAAGATATGTCCGATTTCAGTCCGGCGGCTTTAGGCGAACTGTTCTAGGCGGTAACCTGTCATTGCCCGCCGGCGATGTTCGCGCGCGGGCTTTCCTCGGAAGGTAAAGCCGCGCGTTATCCTTCCCATGGGGCGCTGGACAGTGACCGCAAACTGTCGATCACCCGCTGTAGCCCTTTATTTAACGGCTTGTCCTGGCGCAGGGCTAAACCCAAGGTTCGCTCCAGAACCGGGGACAGCGAATAGCAGGATACGCCTCTATCGATTAAATCCGGGGTGACCGCCATCCGGGGGATAATACTGAATCCCAATCCGGCGGCAACCATTTCTTTAATGGCTTCTATGCTGCCCAGTTCCATTATAGGCACGTTGTTAATGCCGGCCTGATGAAACCATCGATCTATGAGGTTTCGGGTATTGCTTTCGGATTCAAACGCTACCCAGGGATATTCACTGAGAATTTTTGCGGTGCATTGTATCGGTAATGGCTGCGTATTGGCTCCTAAAATGGCGACAAATTCATCTTGTAATACCGGGGTAATATACAAATGACGACCCGCTGCGGGTAGGGTGACCAGCGCCATATCCAAACGGTTACTCTCAACGTCCCGGATCATATTATCGGTATTGCCGGTACGTACCCCAACGGTCAGCTGCGGATACGCTTGCTTGAGTTTTCGTAGTATCGGTGGCAGTAGATGAATGCAGGCGGTGGCTCCGGTGCCCAGAGTAATGTGTCCTACGACGTCGTGCGAGTGGATCGCCATATCACTTAACGCTGCATCTATGGCGGCCTGGATATGTTCCCGGTGTGCCAATAATATCCGGCCCGCCGCGGTCGGTGTCATGTTTTTCGCCACGCGTTCAATTAATTTTACCTGTAGTTGCCGTTCAAGTTGACGAATTTGTAAGCTCACCGCCGGCTGTGAAATACCCAATTGCGCACCGGCGGCGGAAAAACTGCCGTATTTGGCCACCATGGATAGGGTGTGAAGTTGATCTATATTGAACTTGGTCAAAGCTAACAATTCCTTATGGCGACGATAAGTGCTGCCTACTACCTATTTGTCTCGGTGCGACTTACTATGGCGGTTAATGCGGTGACGGCCATATGAGAATAGCCATGAAGAAAAACATTACCCTAACCAACGCGACGAATGCCGATATGCCGGCGATACAGGCGATATATTCACATCATGTATTGCACGGCATCGCGACCTTTGAAGTTGAACCGCCAAGCGTTGCCGAAATGGAACAACGATACCATAAGGTACTTGCCAATGGACTGCCCTATCTGGTCGCGTCCTATCAAGGCGAGGTGGTGGGATACTGTTATTTCTCCCCCTACCGGCCCCGATGCGCCTATCGGTTTACCTTGGAAAATTCGGTTTATATTGCCGCAGATATGCAAAAACAGGGCGTCGGTTTTTTACTGATGAGCGAAGCGATTGCCAGGGTGGAACAGCAGGGCTACCGGCAAATCATCGCTGTAATCGGCAATAGTCAAAATATAGGTTCTTTGCGCCTGCACGCCGCGCTGGGTTTTGCAACGGTCGGCACGCTAAGGTCGGTGGGATTCAAACACGGCCAGTGGGTGGACACGGTAATGATGCAAAAAGCCTTAGGCGACGGCGCCGATTCACTGCCGGTGGACCGATGATGAATGTCGCCGTCTTGTTGTCAGCCAAGGAGGGGACGGTAGGCTAACCTGGCGCATACTTTCCTCGGGTATCTTGACCCGGCTTTCTCCTGGCGCCGTAGTGTGGGAATAGCATGGCGCAAAACTAATTTGCCGCCACCTGACAATAGCTTTCCATCCGCCAGTACCGTGGCAGAACGTAGAGTTCCCCCGCAACCGTTATCCGGCCTGTAGCCCGAATATCGGCGCTGGAGGTGCCGATTTGCACCTCGAATTCCCCCGGTTCCACTACCCGGCGCCCCTGGCGATCGGTAAAATTAAGCATGTCGGTGGGAAGATGAAACACCAACGTGACGCTTTGCCCCGGCTCCAGTTCGATGCGCTGGAAGGCTTTGAGTTCCTGGATTGGCCGCACCAGCGAAGCCAACACGTCGCGGATGTATAATTGCACCACTTCAACCCCCTGTAGCGGTCCATCGTTGGTTACCACGATTTGCGCCACTATCTCGCCTCGTTCTATCGCCACCGGCGATCCGCAAAGCTGAAAATCGTGATAGGCGAAGTGGGTCCAGCTCAGGCCATAACCGAATGGGTAGCGCGAACCGAAGGAGAAGGCAATCGGCGTACCGCCGCTTTTCAACTTGTGGTTGTAGTAGTAGGGTGCGGCGCCGGCGCTTTTGGGCGCCGAGATCACCATGCGGCCTGATGGGGGCTGTTTCCCGCCGATGATATCGGCAATGGCCGATCCGCCTTCCTGTCCCGGCGCAAAGGCCATCATAAAACCGGCAAGTTTGTCCTCCAACCCATTAAGGCTATAGGGTCTTCCCCCGGTCATTACGACAATGGTGGGGGTGCCGGTGGCGACTACCTGTTCCAGTAACTGCTGTTGTACTCCGGGCAACAGCAGGCTGTCGGTATCCGAACCTTCGCCCACGGTACCGCTCTGGAACAGTCCGGCCAGATCGCCGACAAACACCAATGCCACCTCGCTCTGCCGTGCCAAGGCCACCGCCGCGGGTATCAGGCTCAGGTCTTTCGATACCGGCGACGCCTGTAGCGTGTTTCCGCTGTCGCCGGGAAATACCGGTGCGCCCGCCTGGCGTTTTTCCAATACGAAACAGCCTTTGGCATAACTGATATTGTCCCGGCCGAACACGTCGCGCAATGCTTGCAGCGGCGTGATGACCTGCCCGGCCTGGGCATTGATGTCGCTTATGATCAAATGCACCGGAAAGCTATAACCGCTCAGTAAGGCCAGCGGATCGTCGGCGGTAGGGCCGATCACTGCCAATTTTTGGCCTGCCGCCGGTGATAGCGGTAGTATGCCGCGGTTTTCCAATACGACCATAGACTGCAGCGCGACCTGACGGGCCAGTCGGCGGGTTTCCTTTTGTTGCAATCGAATGCCGTTTTCGGCGACATAGGGATGTTCGAACAGGCCGAGGCGGAATTTTTCCCGCAAAATGCGCGCCACAATGGTATCAATGGTGGTCATGGCGATCAGGCCGCGGTCAATCGCCTGGGCAAGATGTTCGGCGCAATCGCCTTTCGGCAGTTCAATGTCCAGACCGGCGTTAAACGCCAGCGCCGCCGATTCGGCTGCGTCCGCGCTGACATTATGATGCTGGTGCAGTAAACTGACTCCGCCATAATCCGCTACAATCAGACCGTCAAACCCCCATTGTCGGCGCAGTACCTCGGTCAGCAAATAGCTATCGCTATGGGCAGGCTGATTATCGATATCATGATAAGCGGGCATCACCGCACCGGCATGGGCCAGTTTGACCGCCATTTCAAACGGCAGCAAAAAAGTGTCGTTCAGTTCATGAAAACCGAGATGAACCGGGGCGTGGTTGCGCCCGCCTTCGCTGAATGAGTGGCCGGCAAAATGTTTTAGTGTCGCCAGCAGATCCCGTTTAGGACCTTGTAATCCACGCACATAGGCGCAGGCCATCAGCCCCACCAGATAAGGGTCTTCGCCGAACGTTTCTTCGGTCCGCCCCCAACGCACATCCCGCGATACGTCCAATACCGGGGCCAGTCCCTGGTGGCAGCCGATACTTTTCGCTTCCTGCCCAATTGCCGCGGCGGCCTGTTCGATCAAGGCCGGATCCCAGGTTGAACCATAGTTAAGGGCCGAGGGAAACAGCGTGGCATCTTGACAGAGTAGCCCAACCAGGCACTCTTCATGGAACATCGCCGGGATACCCAGCCGGGTTTCTTCCACCAGGGTTTTCTGCAGCCGGTTTAATGCGCGGACCCCTTCCGCGGGCTCCACGGGATGGGAACCCAGTGGACGGGTAATTTGCCCAATGCCCAATCGTATTTGAGCCGCCAGCGTCTGCGACGCGGTGGCTCCGGTAAACTCATCACTCATATCGGTTCGTTCTTTATGGTGACCATCGCTGGAAAGGATGAGCCACAAGGCATGCATTTGGGCAAATTTTTCCTCATCGGTCATCCGCGCCAGCAAATCAGCCACGCGGGAGTCAATCGACATGGTGCTATTCTGATAGAGGTCGGTCATGAGCGTCTCCTTTCATACATGGGCAATGGTCCCCACCGGTTCTGCCGGGCGTTGGGACTGTTGGTGCTTTATGGCTAATTTTGCCGCTATATCAGTGACATAGTGACTATTGAGTTTATAGGTGAATAACAGTAATCCCATCAGGATAAACAGCACCGAGGGGATCAGCGTAAAGAGCGCGCTGATGGTGGTAATGACCGAAGACGATTGTTCGGCATGATTAGGCAGGTAATCGACAAATCCCAATATCCAGCCCACCACGGCCCCGCCTAGCGCCAGACCGAATTTAATGGCGAATAGGGCAGTGGAGAACACCAGCCCATCAAGACGACGTCCGGTTCGGTGTTCTTCATAATCCACCACATCGGAAAACATGGTCCATTGCAACGGCGTGGTCAAATTCTGCATAAAGCTAAAAACAATATTTATGGCGAAAATTAGCCATACCGCCTGGGGGGGAATAAAAAAAATGATCGAACCGAAAATAACAAAACACAGAATCATCCATTGATAGGATTTTACCCGGTCAAATTTACCCAATAATATTTCCGAAAATAGCGCGCCGAACAGCGCCGAGATCATGCCGCTAATGATAAATGGAAATATTAAATTGGGTTTTAACATGACATATTTTACGTAATATATGGTGGCCGAGCCACGGGTGACCACCGCCACCAATAGCAATATATTAAAGATAAAGACAATCCGCCATTGCGGGTTATGCCAGAGGGATTGAAGGTCGCTGAGCATTGAGCCTGAACCTTCCCGTTTGGGCTGAAAGCGCTCCTTGGTCATGGCAAAGCAGCAGAAAAACAGGATGACGCCTAATAGACCCATCAGGCCCATCGCGTAAAAATAGCCTTGTTTGGCGTCGCCTTTTCCCAACCAGTCGACGAGGGGTAAGGCGATGACCGTCACCACCAATCCGCCGATGAAAGACAAGGCAAACCGCCAGGACTGGATGGAGTGACGTTCGCGCGGATCCTGACTTAAGACTCCCGGCATCGCGCAATATGGGACGTTAATCGCCGAATAGACCACGCAAAGAATACAATAGGTTACGCTGGCATAGACGATCTTACCGGTTAGCGCCAGATCCGGCACATAAAAGGTGATAAGGCAGCTGACGCCGAACGGCACGGCGAACCATAGCAGCCAGGGTCTAAATTTGCCGTATCGGGTTTGGGTCCGATCGACGATGGCGCCGATACAGGGATCGAGAAAGGCATCCACGGCGCGCACCGCCAGAAACATGGTCCCCATTACCGCCGCGGGCAAGCCGAAAACATCAGTGTAGAAATAGGCCAGGAAGAGGGTAGCGGTTTGCCATACTAGTGCGCTTGCCATGTCGCCCAAGCCGTAACCTATTTTGTCTTTTATAGTGAGTACAGGATAATTAAGCATAATTAACTTCCCTCGTTAGTTTCAGGAAGCGAATGGCCGAAACGCCATTGCATTATTTGGAGCAATAACCGTCGCTGCTTGTTATTAATGAGTAAGGAATAGGGTGATCTGCTTTTTTCCGAGATCGGAAGCACGATAACGTGCCGCTGTCGGATCAGTATAGGAAGCGATCATTTGCGGAAACAATTGAGAAAATTAACTTCAAATTTACGGTTTTTTGCTTTTTATCTTATCTGTGATGGTGCGCATACTTCTGGTGTTAGCGGGCGTAATGTGCCCGGCGAAAACGCGAAGGTAGGATGGAAAATGTTAACGGTGTATGCTTTATAGGCATTTAGCATGTTTGTCGCGATGGCAGAGGATACCGGCATATGCCCCTCCGATTGCCGTTTCCGTCCCTTATGCAGGGTTTCTTTATGCGGTGTATAATGTCGCCATGAATATGAAAACCATTCCCCAAACCGGGCAAAGAGGCCCGGCTGAACATAGCATCCGCGATCAAATTATCGTGGCCGCCGATAGCCATTTCAGCTATTACGGCTACGGCAAAACCACCGTATCCGATTTGGCGAAGGCCATCGGTTTTTCCAAAGCCTATATCTATAAGTTTTTTCCGTCAAAACAGGCGATTGGCGAAGCCATTTGCCAACAATGTCTTGATACGGTGCTAAATGAGGTGCAAGGGGCCCTACAGGGAAAGGCCTCGGCCGCCGAGCGTTTGCGTACTCTATTCATGACCATTGCCAACGCCAGCACCAATCTGTTTTTTCACGAGCGGCGCCTGTATGACATCGTCATCTACTCCACCGAAGAGAAATGGCCAACATCCCAGGCCTACCTGCGGCAGGTTAGGGATCTATTGGCGACGATTTTGCAGCAGGGCAGGGAAGACGATGAATTTGAACGGGAAACGCCGCTGGATGAACAATGCCGCGCCATTTTCCTGGTAATGGAGCCGTTTGTTAATCCCTTAATGTTGCAATATAAATTGGACGGTATTTCCGAGTCTATCGAAGAACTTATGCGTCTGATCTTGCGAGGGTTGACGGTCTAGTTGGCGGTAAAAACGACGTTATAGGGGGTAATACTAGGCACAAAGTGACCATTGACTTATTTGGTCACTAGATGACACACTTTATCCTCAGCTTACCCGGAGGATAATTATGTGCCGCTATCGACCCAGGGCTTCCCAGATATTGATATTACCGCTGGCGCTGGTATTAACCGCCTGCGGTCCAGCCGACCAGCCCGATCCCCGCAGCGGACTCGCGCTGGTGCGTACCGCTGTGGTGGGGGAAGTTTTTCCCGTGGAAAAAAACTATACCGGTACCATCGTGGCCCGGGTGGAAAGCAATCTGGGTTTTCGCGTCGCCGGTAAGGTCGTTAAACGGCTGGTGGATACCGGACAAACGGTCAGGCAGGGGCAGCCGCTTCTGCAGCTCGATCCCACCGATTTGACGTTGGCGAACGCGGCGCAACGGGGGGCGGTGCAGTCTGCCCGGGCCTTGGCGTACCAGGCGTCGGCAGAAGAAAAACGCTATCGGGAGCTGGTGGCGAAGGGTGTCGTATCACGTTCCGCTTACGATCAGGCCAAGGCGGCGGCCGATTCCGCGCGTGCGCAGCTCGACGCGGCGCAGGCGCAGGCCGAGGTCACCCGCAATCAGGCCGGTTATGCGCTATTAACCGCCGATGCCGACGGGGTGGTGATCGCCACGCTTGGTGAACCGGGACAAGTGGTGAGCGCCGGGCAAACGGTGGTGAAACTGGCTCATGCCGGTCCCCGAGAAGCGGTGGTATACCTACCGGAAACCCACCGGCCATCCTTGGGTTCAACCGGGAAAGCGGCGCTGTATGGCGACAGTCGTCTGACGGGGACGGCAACCTTGCGCCAGCTTTCGGATGCCGCCGATCCGCAAACCCGCACCTTCGAGGCGCGTTACGTCTTATCGAACGCCCTTGCCACCGCGCCCCTGGGCGCTACCGTCACCGTGCAGTTATCTGACCCCGACGCCAAAGGACTGGTCAGTGTGCCCTTAAGCGCCCTGGATGATCACGGCCAGGGTCCCGGCGTCTGGTTGATCACCGGCGAGCGGCCTTATGCGAGCTGGCAGGCCGTTCAGCTTGCCGGCTTAACCGACGAAAACGCGCTGTTGTCCGGTGGATTAAACGCCGGCGATCGCTTCGTGGCGCTCGGGGCACATCTATTGCATCAGGGCGAACCGGTACGGTTGAGTGCGAACATTGAGGCGGCGAAATGAGCGGTTTTAATCTCTCCGCGCTGGCGGTCCGCGAGCGCGCGGTGACCTTGTTTCTGATCATCGCGATTTCCGCGGCGGGCGTCTTCGCTTTCCTGAAACTGG
>JAATGH010000381.1 GCA_015654745.1 Enterobacterales bacterium | reverse complement strand
CGGTTTGCATGGCGCTGAACACCTCGCTGACGCCCATGGCCACCGGATTGGCGCCCATGGCCTTCAGGGTTGCCAGTGATATTTGGCTATTCTGCACACGTATTTTCATACCGTGCAGATCTTCCGGCTTAACCACCGGTTTTTTGGTGATCATATTGCGCACGCCGGCATCGGTCCAACCGAGGAATACCATTTTAGCCCTGGCATCCTGGCTAACTTTATCGGCAATTTCCCGGCCGATGTCGCCATCAAGTACCTTATGCATATGATCTTCATCGCGAAACACATAGGGTAGCGTAAAAACGCTGGTCTCCGGGGCGATGGCGGTCATTGGCGCCAGCGAGACGCGGACCATATCCACCGCGCCGATTTGGACTTGCTGCAGCGTTTGTTCCTCATCGCCCAATACGCCGCCGGAATATACTTTCATTTCCAACCGTCCCTCGGTGGCCTTTTTTAATTTCTCACCCATATGCTGCAACGCTACCACCGTGGGATAACCATCCGGCTGAACATCCGCCACTTTTAGCACCCGAGAGAAGGCGGAGGGTGCAATCAGCGTCGTGCCGCAGACCAACGACAGGGCAATGAATAGGCTTTTCATTTTCATTAATATGACTCCTGACGAATTTTCAGAGGTAATAGGCGATGGCCACATCAAACGGGCGCTGTGGCGTCGCTAGGGTGAAGGTATAAAAAGGATGATGACGCATCATCTTATATGGAACGATGTTTTAGAAAAGAGGCATTTCTTCATTTGAATGATATCGGTCACATTTTTCCAGGTTGTAATAAGCATATTTTTAACGTCAATCACAAATTGAAACAAAATTCCAAATTATGTGGCCTGTAATTTTATTTTATATACACCGTCATTATTTTTATTAAAATAGATAGATAACAAGCAGATATGGCATTACGTTTACTAGCCTAGCGTTTTTGTTATAAAAAGTTATCAAAAAATGCAAATTAAGATTAAAACGCTATGTTCAAGGTAGGAACGAGCCATTGCGCCGCCAACATAACGCTTTATTTGCCGGCAAACATAGTGTCAGCATGTTTTATGGCAGACCGGCGCAGTTGAAAAACCGCTAAGCAACCAATATTTATTCCCAATCGAAAAGGCTAAAACAGCTTTATGATACCGCGCCTACCACTCCTGGGGAGAGATACCCAAGCGCTGCATGCGGGAAAGCAGGGTGGTCCGCTTAACGCCCAGCCTGATCGCCGCGCCGCGCGGGCCGGCCACAATACCGTTAGCTTCCCGCAGCGCCTGGATGATGCGCTGACGTTCCACTTCATCGTTCTCCACCGCTTCCTGGCGGGGTTTGCGTTTAGGCTCCTCTACCGGCGGCGGGGTAGCGGGCGCCATGGCCGCATACTGCAGCTCATCCAACTGCAGGTTCAAGGTCGCGCCGCGGGTCAGGATCACCGCCCGCTCAATGACATTTTCCAACTCGCGCACATTACCCGGCCAGGATAACTGGCTCAGCCGCCGCAACGTTTCGCCCGGAATGCTGTCGATAGTGCGATTCATGCGGCGGGCAATTTTTTGCGTAAAAAATTTCGCCAGCAGGGGAATATCCTCCGGCCGCTCGCGTAGCGGTGGGATAGTGATTGGGAAAACGTTCAGCCGGTAATAAAGATCGCTACGGTATTCTCGATTCGCCACCATATCTTTGAGATCGCGGTTGGTGGCGGCGATCAGCCGCGCGTTTACGGGGATCACCTTACTCCCGCCCAACCGCTCGATTTCACGTTCTTGCAGCACCCGCAACAACTTTGGCTGCAGTTCCAATGGCATATCCCCCACCTCATCCAGAAACAGGGTGCCGCCTTCCGCTAATTCAAACCGCCCTTGACGGGTGGTGGTGGCGCCGGTGAACGCGCCTTTTTCATGACCGAACAGGTCGCTTTCCAATAGGCCGGAGGGCACCGCGGCGCAGTTCATCTTAACCATCCGCTTCCCGCTGCGCGCGCTATGGTTATGGATGGCACGGGCAATCAGCTCCTTGCCGGTGCCGGTTTCGCCCAGGATCAGCACCGTGCTGTCGCTATCGGCCACCATTTGCACCTGTTCGAGCAGCGCGCTCATCGCCGCGCTTTGCCAAATGATTTCACCAAAGCTGCCGCTATTATGCATCTGCTCGTTTAACCAGATATTTTCATGCTCCAGATTATCTTTCAGGCGGGTGATTTCGTCGTAGGAGCGGGCGTTGTCGACCGCAATGGCGATACGCGCACAAATCTGGCTGAGCAAACGCAAATTGGCATCACTAAAGGTATCGGTATCCGCACTGTGGCGCGCCAGTTTAATCAGGCCCAGCGGTTTATGGCCGAACACCAGCGGCAGCAGGCAAAGCGAGCTTAACCCGGCGTTGCGCATCTCCATTAAATGGGGATCGTTGCTTACCGATTGAGATGGCAAGCGCAAGTCGATCAGCACGGGGTGGGATTCCGACAATACGTGTGACGCGAGAATATTGTCGGCCATATCGACCCGTTTTTGCTCGCGCCGCATCGGTCTACCGGGCGTATAATGCGTCAGATAGACCTTCAAATGGGCGTTTTCACCGCTGCCTTCGCACAGCGCGAGGCTGATATAGTCTATCCCGAAAAAGCGATGAATTTCCTTGGAGACTTCCGCCGCCAGGGCATCCATATCCAGGCATGAGATGACAGAGTTGGTGACATCCACCAGAATTCGGTGATGATCCCGCTCGTGACGCAGTACATCGTTTTCAGCGCGCAGGGTTTCATGGACCGCCAGATTTTCCAGCGCCAGCGCCAGCATTTGTGCCAGGCGACGTAAAAAATCCCGTTCATCCCGGCTGTAATGATAACCATCGGTGCGGGTAAAAAACACCTCGCCATACCGGCGCCGGGGCGAAGTTACCGGCAGCACGCAGCGGCTATGGTTTTCCGGCAGCTCATCGCACGCATCGGGCGACGGCGCTGCGCGTTGCCCGTCCCGGCCGCAGCAAAAATGCTGATGAGGCAAGGAAAGCGACAGGTCGATGAACTGGCAGGGAATGGGCAATGGCAGCATGGCGCACAACAGGGACGGTACATCCCGCTGGAAAAAAATCTTTTGCGAAATTTGCAGCAGCGCTTCCTGCCATACTCCAGCGGTGTCAGTATCATTCGACGTCTTAAGCATCAGGATAGCTTCATATTCTTGGTTTTATCTTCCTTGGCATTTTAAAACAGACCCGGCGGAAAGAATATTCACCCGCTCCATTAATTTGATCTGATACCACATTTCATTCTGTAACCAAATAATCATTTGGCGCATGATTGGCGATATGATCAATTCGTTATATAAATCATTATATAACCGAATCACTGGCATCAATCTTGGTTCCCGCTTCTTAATGTGAATAATTCTCTTTTGCATCCGCTGTTAAAAATCTACCCTAGGCAGTTTTATCATAGCCTAACAAAAATAACTTTACCCCCGATCAACGCTGGTATGGGAAATGCATTATTCACCTTAATCGCC
This sequence comes from Enterobacterales bacterium, assembly GCA_015654745.1. Lineage (GTDB taxonomy): Bacteria > Pseudomonadota > Gammaproteobacteria > Enterobacterales > Enterobacteriaceae > Acerihabitans. The sequence goes on along the minus strand of JAATGH010000381.1, from coordinate 14,330 downwards.
CTTTGTACCCCAGCGATAAACAAAATAGGTTAGATATTCAGCAATGATTAAAAAAATAATCAGGAGTCATAATGAACACTGAAAATTATTTTGATTTGCGCCTACCGGCGGAAATGGCAAAAATGGCGGAAGCGGCCGGCGTATATAAAACGACGAAAAAACCGGAGATTACCTTTTTCCTGGCCATGACCGCGGGCATATTTATTTCCCTGGCTTTTGCCTTTTATATTACCGTCACCGCCGGCCCCGGCACCGCCAGCGGACTGACCAAACTGGTGGGCGGTCTGTGTTTTTCCCTGGGCCTGATTTTGGTGGTGGTCTGCGGCGCCGACCTGTTTACCTCAACGGTATTGACGGTGGTCGCCAAGGCCAGCGGCAAGATTAGCTGGCGCCAGTTAACCCTGAATTGGCTAAACGTCTATATAGGTAATCTGGTGGGCGCGCTGTTTTTTGTCGCGCTGATCTGGTTTGCCGGTCAGGAGATGGCGGGCAACGGTAGCTGGGGCTTAAACGTACTGCAAACCGCCGATCATAAACTGCATCATACTTTCGTCGAGGCGGTATGTCTGGGCATCCTGGCCAACCTGATGGTGTGCCTGGCGGTATGGCTAAGTTATTCAGGACATTCGCTCAGCGATAAAATGTTCGCCATGCTGCTGCCCATCGGCATGTTTGTCGCCAGCGGTTTCGAACATAGTATTGCCAATATGTTTCTCGTTCCCCTGGCCATCGTTATTCGTCGTTTCGCTCCGCCCCCATTTTGGCAGGCGGTGCATAGCTCACCCGATCAGTTCCCGGCGTTGACTATAAATAATTTCATTATCGATAATCTTATCCCCGTCACTATCGGCAATATTATCGGCGGTGGACTGCTGGTAGGGCTGACGTATTGGGTGATTTATTTGCGGCCGGACGCCACCCGTCATTAAGGTGTCGAGATCGTCATAATGACAATTTTGACGATATCTTCGCCAATAATGGGCTGACGGACTTGGTATCCCCTGGCAAAAACGGAGTAGGTTTGCGGCGGAGCCTGGGCCATTTATTCGCGCCGGATACGCCGGGCCAGAAAATTGCCCAGCGACTGCAGCAGTTGGACAATAATAATCAGCACCAGGGCGGTAGTCACGGTGGCGAAGGTATCAAATCGCTGGTAGCCATAGGTAATGGCCAGATCGCCGATACCGCCGCCGCCGACCGTGCCGGCCATGGCGGTGGCGCCGATAAGCCCGATCGTGGCGGTGGTCAGCGCCAGAATCAGCGAGGAGAGCGCTTCGGGCAATAAAAAATACCTGATGGCTTGCAGCGGCGTGGCGCCCATGGATTTGGCCGCTTCCAGAATGCCAGGGTCGACATCCAGCAACGAATTTTCCACCAGCCGGGCGATATACGGGGCGATAAAGATAATCAGCGGGACGATGGCGCCGGGGATGCCGATGGTGGTGTGCACAATCAGCCGGGTAAAGGGAATGATGGTAATCATCAGGATAATAAACGGCAACGAACGGACAATATTCACCACCGGATTAACCAGGGCATAGACCACCCGATTGTGGATCAACCCACCGGGCCGCGTCACCACCAGATAGATCCCCAAAGGAATACCCAGCAGCGATCCAATTACCAGGGAGATACTGACCATCAGCAGCGTATCGTGCAGGGCGATTAAAAATTGCTCAGCGGTTATTGCCGTGTCGAACATAGGTCGATTTCCTGTATTGCCACGCCCGCCTGCGTTAAAAAGGCCATGGCGTGTTCTATTGGCCCCGGTTCGCCGTTAAGCTGCACCATCATAAAACCCAGCGTCACGTCCTGCACTTCCGACATGCTGGCATACAGAATATTCACTTCAACGTCGAAACGTTTGATCAGATTATTGATAATCGGCTGATTGGCGGCCGGACCGATAAACTCCAAGCGCAGCCGTCTGCCGGCTATATCGTCACGTAGCTCATTGCGGATTCCGTCGGGCAGGCGGTCCTGGATCACGGTGCGCACAAAATTCGCCGTGGCCGGATGGCTGGGACGGCCAAAAACATCAATCACCGCGCCCTGCTCGATAATAGCGCCCCGCTCCATGACCGCCACCTTATTACATATTTTCTGAATGACCGTCATCTCATGGGTAATCAGCAAAATGGTAATGTCATATTCCCGATTGATGCGTTTGAGCAGCAAGAGAATTTGGGCGGTGGTTTGTGGATCCAGCGCCGAGGTGGCTTCGTCGCATAATAAGATTGAAGGGTTGGTGGCCAATGCGCGGGCAATGCCCACCCGCTGCTTTTGGCCGCCGGACAGCTCATTGGGGTAGCTGTGCGCCCGGTCGCCTAGCCCCACGAATTCCAGCAACTCCGCCACCCGCGTTCGGATAAAAGCGCGGTCTTTGCCTAAAAGCACCAGCGGCATCGCCACATTTTGAAAAGCGGTTTTCGACAGTAATAAATTAAAATTCTGGAAGACCATGCCGATATCTTTTTTTATCGCCCGCAGCTGCTGCTGACTGAAACGGTTAATGGCCGCGCCGGCGATCACCACTTCCCCTGAACTGGGGCTCTCCAACGCGTTAACCAATCGCAGCAACGTACTTTTACCCGCGCCGCTGTAACCAATAATACCGAAGATGTCGCCTTTCTCCACCCGCAGGTTGATATCCCGCAACGCTTCTATTTTTATTCCCTTACGCTCGAAAATCTTGCAGACATTCAATAATTCAATCATTATAGATTCTCAACGCACGCGCGCCCGGGGACAGATAAACCCTTGCCGTGGCTCCGTGCCAGACACCCGGGGTTACCGCAAATAATCAGGTAATAAATAACCGGCATACTGGTTATCACCCAGAATATATTGCTTAAACCCGGCTGAGTGATAACCCGCGATAATATCTTTAACGAACGGAGCTTCCCTATTTTTTCCCGCGACGGTCACGACGTTGATAAACCCGGTAGTGGGATTTTCCAGACGCAGCGCGGAAGATAATTTCATGCCGCTTGATACGGCAAAATTGCCTTGTATCGCGCCATAATCCACATCAGGTAAGGCTCTGACCTGCTGGGCGTTATCCATCTCTTTAAATTGGATTTTATAAGGATTGTCGCTAATGTTTTTTTGCGAGAACGTCGCGGGATCCACATTAGGGCCAATTTTTATCCAGCCCAGATCCTGTAACAATAGCGCGGCGCGGTACTCATTTGACGGCTGATTAGGCACCGAAATCACGGCACCCGGTGCGGGTGGATTAGCGGAGGTATGTTTATTGGAATAAAGCCCCATGGGTGGCGTGGGTACTTGGACAATACCTATATTGTCGATGCCGAGACGCTCATTGACCGACTTCAAATATACCGGATGTTGCATAATATTCGCGTCAATTTGCCCGGTATTCACGGCGTTATTGACCTGGATACCGTCACTGAAATCCCGGTATTCAACGGTATAGCCCTTTTGTTGCAAATAAGGAGCGACACCTTTTTCGAATTGTTCTCTATAGGGGCCGGGGTTAAAACCTAATTTTATCGTTTTATCCTGCCCAACCGCGGCTGCGCTTAACGATATGATGGACAATATTCCCGCCAGTAAGGATATGGCCAACCGGCCAGCGGTTAAACGCATTCTCATAGAAGTACCCGTGTTAAAAAGACCCAAATAACCAACCTGATACCGTCGGCATAGATAAGTAAATTATTATTACTTTAAAAAACTGTAGTCTATTTTATTCAAGCATGGTGCGTTAACGCGGTAAACCAACAAATTGGCGTTAGCTTAGCTTTTTTTTAGCTATGCGCATCGAGAAACATACCGGCGCCATAGGTGCAAGGCCTTTCAACAATATTCATATATATGTCGTAGCGGATATAGCCTTTATTAATGAGATAGATTATTTATATCTAAAAGACGCCTCGCTATTAAAGGTAAGATATTCACCGCTATACCCTACTATAGAGGATAGGAACGTGCCCAATAGCCCTGCATTAAGGATATCCTATGCCTGATTTTCCGCCCGCCCGGCGAGTGAGCGCTTTGCCTGAAAATCTGTTTAGCCAGCTGGAGCAGCAGGCCGAGAACTTTGGCAGCGGCGCGCGTCCTTTGATCGACCTCTCAAGGGGTAGCCCTGACCGTCCGCCCCATGCGGCGATTATCCAACGTCTGCAAACGGCGGCATTGGATGTCGAGAACCACCTGTACCCGCCATTTCTTGGCAAAAGCAGCACCAAACGCGCCATTGCGGCTTTTTATTTGCGCCAGTACGGCGTGGAGATCGACGCGGAAACCGAAGTAGCGTTATTTCATGGCTCCCATATCGGCGTGATGGGCATCCCCCAGGCTATCGTCAACCCCGGTGAAACCATTATCGGTACCGATCCCTGTTATCCGATTTACCGTTCGGCCGCCCAACTGGCCCAGGCCGATTTTTATGCCATACCCGTGGACGAACGTGACGGCTTCCTGCCCGATTATGGCCGGGTGCCCGCGGCGGTAGCCGCCCGTGCGCGCCTGCTGCTGCTCAATTATCCGAACAACCCCACCGGCGCCCTCGCCACCCGGCCCTTTTTTGAACGCACGCTGGCCTTTGCGCAGGCCAACCGCCTGGCGGTACTGCATGATTTCGCGTATGCCGCGCTGGGAGACGGCGGCGAGCCACCGCTCAGCCTGCTGCAGATACCCGGGGCAAAAGCCTATGCGGTGGAAACCTATACGCTATCGAAAACCTTTAATATGGCCGGCTGGCGCTTTGGTTTTGCCGTCGGCAACGCCTCGATTATCGCCGCCTTTAGTCGGTTTCACATTCACGCCTACAGCAGCGTATACGGCGCGGTACAGGACGCGGCCGAAACCGCCCTGGCGCTGCCGCGACAAGACGTCGACGCCTTGAACCTGATCTATCAACAGCGCCGGGCGACGCTGATGTACCACCTGGCGCGAATCGGCTGGCATGCCAATGCGCGCGCGGGATCGTTTTTTGTCTGGCTGAGGGTGCCGCCCGGGCACGACGCCCAGACCTTTACCCAGTTGCTACTGGAACAGGCGCAGGTGCTGGTGGCACCCGGCAACGGTTTCGGCCCGGGCGGAAACGATTACGTCAGGCTTAGCCTGACGGTAAACGAAGCGCGGCTGTGCGAGGCGATTGACCGGATTGGCGCCCTGGCGCTATTTTAACCCCATTCAGGCGCCAGATTCTCACGCCGTCTGCAGGCGAATACTGTCGACATTACGTTGGCGGACAAACAGCAGCATCACCACGATGCCCGCCAGCGCCAGGATACTGGACAAAATAAACGCCGATCGATAACCTCCGCCGTATTGAATCAGAAAACCGGTGATTCCCGGCGAGAGAATACCGGCCAAATTGGCCAGCAGATGCACGAACCCTCCGGCGGATCCAATACGCGTCGCCGGGACGATATCCTGTAGCAGTGACCAGCAGGCCTGGGGGGTCATATAGGCAAAAATACTGGCGATGGTAATTAACGTTACCGCCATGCCCAGGCTTGACGCGTAAGCAGTCAACAATACGCATAGCGCGGCGATGGCCAGGCCGCAGATAATCACCAGCTTGCGCGACAGCAGGAAGTTACTCGTCTTTTTAAATAACCCGTCACAGATTAAACCACCGCCGATAAACCCAAGCGTAGCGCCCAGCCACGGCAAAATGCCGATGATGCTCATGCTTTTGATATCCAGATGCTGGAAGTCGGTGAGATAACTAGGCAACCAGGAGAGGAAAAAATATTGAATATAGTTAAAGCAAAAGAACGCCGCCGCCACGCCTAATACCGGCATTGAAAGTACATAAAAAAACATACCGTGTTTTTGCTTGACCGGCTGCCCGGCCAACGCCGCTTCCACTTTCGCCGGCCGATCGGCGGTGATCAGCGCCACTTCCTCCGGCGAGACCCGAGAATGCATTTCAGGCCGGTCGCGAAAAAAGATCAGCCACATGGCCAACCAGACAAAACCCAGGCAGGCTATCACGATAAACGAGACCCGCCAGCCGAAATTAAGTCCCACCAATCCGACAATCGGTGCGGCAATCGCCGCCCCCAACGGCTGCCCGGCATTGGTAAAACCGACCGCGCGGCCGACCTCGCGCTTGGGAAACCAATTAGAGATGGATTTATTGGTGGTGGTGCCCATCGGCCCTTCGCCGATGCCAAACAGCACGCGCACGATAAGTAAATGACCGAAGCCGGTTGCCAGGGCGGTGGCGCCACAAAAGAACGACCAAAAGCCGGCGGCCCAGGCATAGACCTTGCGCGGTCCGTACTTATCCGCCCCCCAGCCGCCGATAAAGCAAAATAGACAATAGCCGACAAAAAACAGGCTAAACAAAATCCCCATCTGGGCATCGCCAATATGCAGGTCTTTTTTTATCAGCGGCGCCATTACCGATAGCGCCGCGCGGTCAAGATAGTTGAGCATGCCGGCGCAGAATAATAGCAACGCCACGATAAAACGGTATTTGTGCTTTAACATGTGGTGGTCTCCCGGTTCAAAGTGGTATGGGCGATGCGATAACGCGCCAGTATCGCCTCATCCGGCGCAAATCCCAGCCCCGGCGTCAGCGGCAAGGTCATTCTTGGCGTAAAGTCCAGCTCGGCATACAGCGGCTCCGGCCACTGCAGATAAGGTACCTCCAGTTGGATCTCTTCCGGCAGCGTCGCCACCAAATGCGCCGTCGCCATCAGCGCGGCGCCATAATAAAAGCAATGCGGCACCACTTTGACCCGATGGGCGCGCGCCAGGCGATAGACCTCCAGCGCGGCGCTAATGCCACCGATTTTGGCTACGCTGGGCTGAGCCACGCTTACCGCTCCGGCGGTAAAATGCTGCAAAAAACCCTGCACGCCCTGGGCGTTTTCACCCGCGGCAATCGGCGTGCCGCACGCTCGCACGCGCGCCAGACCGGCCAGATCGTCCGGCGGCCAGATCGGTTCCTCTAGCCAGCCCAGGTTAAGCTCACGCAAGGCCACGGCCTGACGGCAGGCTTCTTCTACCGTCCATGGGCAGTTCACGTCGACCATGAGCTGCGCATCCAAGGGCAGCGCCGTGCGCGCCGCCGCGATGGCGGCATAGTCGGTTTCATGAAGTTTGATGGCACGAAAGCCGGCATCGTAAGCCCGCCGGGCATGAGCCGCTACCTGCAACGGGTCATTGTCATAACTCACCAGGCTGGCATAGACGCCAATTTCGCCGCGGGTAGCGCCCAAAAGTTGCCACAGCGGCCGGCCGGCCTGTTTGGCGCAGAGATCCCATAAGGCGATATCCAGCGCGGACAGGGCAAATTGCACCGCGCCGCTGCGACCAAAGGCGTGAAAGGCACGCTGCGCCTGATCCATCAGTTGCCCAAGCCCCTCGGGCGTGCCGTCAAAATCCTTATCGATAAAAAAACGTCCAACCGGGCCAACCAATGCGGCATAGGTGACAGAATTGGTCAAATGGCCGAACCCCTCGCCCCAGCCCAGCAAACCGTTATCGGTGGTAAGACGCACCAGCAGGGTTTCCATGCGCGTCAGCTGACGCGAGGCGGCGTTGTAGGCATCGCCGCCACCGGCGTTAAGCGGATCGTTTTCCCTGCCGGATGTGAATGGCATCGCGATACGCATCACATCTATGGCGATAATTTTCATATCCTATCCTCAAATTGGCACCCCACCATCGCCGATATCTACCGCGAGCAAGATCTGGTTGGTTGTTGGTATCACGGAGCGCAGCGGGGTTTAACTCATTGGTATAATGGGAATTATAGACAGCGTCAGCTGAGCCGACACCGTTCAACGGCACAGCTTTTGCGCTAGACATGGTTTTTTTTTTGGGCAGATGAATAAGCTAATGAGAGCGCGATCACGCATTTTGCCCAGATGGCGGCAACGTAGCGGATAGTGGCATGGCATCGGCCAAGGATTAGCCTAATCAGCAATGCACTCCCGCCGGCGAAGGCGAGGAGCGGTCATGGAAGTAGGCTGCCGATAGGGGGGATAGCTTAGTGGTCTTTCGGGGTGTCTAACTGGGCGTTTTTGTTGTCACGCGCTTCCTGGCTCTGCTTAGCCGCAGTCTTGGCCTGTTCGGCCAGGGCATCAACCTGCTCAGGCGTCAGCGCTTCACCCGCTTCGAAAATCTTGGACAGACCTTCACTGATGGTGACGTCGGCGGGCGCTTTTTCATCGTGGTCCGCCGGTTTGGCGCTGGGTGCGGCGGGGTTTTTGGCGGAAGTATCCGGTTCGGTCATGGGTGGTGCTCCAATAATGTTGAATAGCTACTCCGCTAAGCATAGACCTTATCTTGGCGCAGCCTTGGCATTTAATGTTATCCGGCGATTTAAAGGCCTTAGTATTTTACATGTTTATTAATATGTAAAAATTATAAGTTGGTTTATGCATACAACTCCCGATAAAATCGGGCATAGATCGGCGAAATTGATTACATTTTCAAACTAAAATCCTTACGCTTCTACCAAAGGTCACTTAGATGCGATGATAACCCAGTTTATCTCCATAGCCGAAAATATCGCTATCTGCCCCTGCCGGCAGGGCGTCGCGCACACTCCGCGGCGCGGCCTGATTGGGCTGATGAAAATATCTACTCCGCTGGAGATTTTGTCATAATATTCTGAATAAACAGTCCATATTCGCGTTTTTATCAACCACCAGCGCAAAAAATCCCGGCGAAAAAAATGAGTGATTTAGCGAGCCACCCGTCAGTTTACCCTAGAATAAAGCGGCATAATTATGATGGGGAGATGAGAAGGGATTGAGCAATAAAAGAACAAAATACCCGCTTGATTTTACAACTTTTACCATTTATGGTGTTTTTAAGCTCAATTAGCCAAATTTGTATTTTGCTGCTAATAATTTTGCAACCTCATCCACCTTAATTCCATCGGAAAAATAATTTCAGAATGGGTAAACGAATCATTATGGCGAAAAGAGGTAAGCTGGATAGCGTATTTCTGATATTAGAACAGCGGATCCGTGACGGTTTTTACCAAGAGGGCCAGCGTTTGCCCTCGGAGTTGGTTTTATGCGACGAATTTGGCATGTCCCGCCCTACCATATCCAAGGCGTTGGCAAAACTGCGCGAGATGGGCCTGATTAGCAGTACCCAAGGGTCAGGCCATTTTGTCTGCGTGCATTCCCATGAACCGCAGGCCGATTTGGGCGAACTGACGCTCGGCATACTCTCGCCACGAATGGAGGCTAACGAAAGCGGCTTCCTGTTTGAGCAAATTTTTAAATCCATTGCCTCGCTATCCCAGCAATTCAATTTTTCCCTGGTCTGGAATGGTATCGTCACCATGGGTATCGATGCCAGCAAGCAAAAAATACTGGTTACCATTGATAATATCATCGACCGTTATATCAAAAATAATGTTCACGGCATTTTTTTTATTCCCATCGAATTTCATCCTTTCGCTGATGAAATTAACCAATTAATCCTGCTCAAGCTCTCTCAGTGCAATATCCGTATCGTGTTACTGGACAGCGATTTTAAGGCGTACCCTAATAAATTCACCTACGATCTGGTGGGTATCGACAACATTGCCGCCGGTTATGAAGTGACGCGCCATTTATTGAATAATAGAACCCGCAGGATAGATTTTCTATGCGAAAGCTTCTCGGCGCATACCGTCTCGCTGCGTATTATGGGCTACAAACTGGCGTTGCTGGATGCCGGAATTGCCGCCGATGACGCCTGGATCCATAAGGGCACGATTGGCGACAAAATGTTTATTAGCCAAATACTCAACGACGGCGCAACGGATATCGTCTGTGCCCATGATTTTACCGCCATGAAGCTATTATCCACCTGTGGGCAACTGGGCCGGAAAGTAAACGTCGTCGGTTTTGACGATAATGAATATTCCGCTCTGCTGGGTATTCCGCTGACGACCTATAAACAGCCGTTCAGCGATATCGCCAAGAACGCCATCTTTATGATGCTCAACCGTCTGGAGTTCCCGCAGGATGCGCCCCGGCATTTGCAACTGCGCGGAGAACTGGTGGTTCGTTCATCCTGCGGCACCCGGCATGAGTAAGCCGCATCGCGTATAACGAAGGTATCCCCACCCGTTTTTCATCGCCCAATCGGCCCTTACGCGCGCATGGCCGAACATACGGACTAGACTTGAGGCAATGGTACGACATTCCCATCAAGGAGCATCCCATTGGACAACAACTCTCCGCAAAACCTTGCCCCTACCGCCGATGAGCTGGCATTAATCGATCGCTACTGGCGAGCAGCGAATTATCTGTCGATTGGCCAAATTTACCTGCTGGACAATCCGCTTCTGCGTCAAGCGCTGCTGCCGGAACATATTAAGCCGCGTCTGCTCGGCCATTGGGGCACCACGCCGGGACTTAATTTTATCTATGCTCACCTCAACCGCATTATCCGCGTTAGGGACTTGGATATGATTTATCTCTGCGGGCCTGGACACGGGGGGCCGGGCATGGTCGCCAATACCTGGCTTGAAGGCACCTACAGCGAAATTTACCCGGACATTTCCGCCGATGGCGAAGGCATGCGCAAACTGTTTCGGCAATTCTCTTTCCCGGGCGGCATTCCCAGCCATGCGGCGGCCCAAACGCCAGGCTCGATCAACGAGGGCGGCGAACTTGGCTATGCCCTGGTACATGCCTATGGCGCGGTATTTGATAACCCGGATTTAATCGCAGCCTGCGTCATTGGCGACGGTGAGGCGGAAACCGGGCCGATGGCAGCCAGTTGGCACGCCAATAAGTTTATTAATCCGGCCCGTGACGGGGCGGTGTTGCCGATTCTGCATCTTAACGGATACAAAATCGCCAACCCGACATTGCTGGGACGTAGCAGTGACGGGGACCTAACGCAGCTGTTTCAAGGCTACGGCTATCAGCCTATCTTTGTCGAAGGCCATGAACCGGTGCGGATGCATGTATTGATGGCCGCCGCGCTGGATCGGGCGTTTGATGACATCCGCAGTATCCAAAACGATGCGCTGACCGGCAACTCCGCCCCCCAATCGGTCCCGCGATGGCCGATGATAATCCTGCGCAGCCCGAAAGGCTGGACCGGCCCCAAGGAAGTGGATGGAAAAAAAACCGAAGGCTTTTGGCGAGCACACCAGGTCCCGGTGGCCGGTTGTCGTGAAGATGATGTCCATCGACACATCCTCGAGCAGTGGATGCGCAGCTACGATCCGGAGGATCTGTTTGATGGCCAGGGCCGGCTGAAGCCTGAATTGCGCGGCCTGGCACCGGCGGGAATCCGACGTATGGGTGCGAATCCTCACGCCAACGGAGGATTATTGAGAAAACAACTGCTGACGCCAAATATTGCGGATTATGCCGTTGAGCTGAAAAAGCGTGGTGCTACGCAGGCGGAATCCACTAAGGTTTTCAGCGAATACCTACGCGATATCTTTCGCCTGAACGCGGATAATGCCAATTTCCGGCTGTTTGGACCGGACGAAACCGCCTCTAATCGGCTTAGCGGCGTGTTCGAAGCCACCAGCCGGGTCTGGATGCAGGAAATCAAGCCTTATGACGAGCAGCTGTCGCGCGATGGCCGGGTTATGGAGGTGCTTAGCGAGCATCTTTGCCAAGGCTGGCTCGAAGGATACCTGCTGACCGGCCGCCACGGATTATTTAACTGTTATGAAGCCTTTGTGCATATTGTCGATTCCATGTTTAATCAACATGCCAAATGGTTAAAAGTGTCGCGAACGCTGCCCTGGCGAGCACCGGTATCCTCGCTTAACTACCTGCTATCCTCGCATGTCTGGCGCCAGGACCATAATGGTTACAGCCACCAGGATCCGGGATTTGTCGATCTGGTGGCGAATAAAAAGGCCGATATTGTACGGATCTATTTTCCACCAGACGCCAACACGCTGCTGTGGGTGGGCGATCACTGCCTGAATACGTTTGATCGGATTAACGTTATCGTGGCCGGCAAGCAGCCCGAGCCGCAGTGGTTATCCATGGAGGAAGCGCGCAAGCATTGCGAGGCTGGACTCGGCATCTGGCACTGGGCGAGCAATGAGGGTGACACTGGCGAACCAGATGTGGTCATGGCCTGCGCCGGCGATGTGCCGACCCTGGAAACCCTGGCGGCGGTCGAGCTGCTGCGCCGCCATGTGCCCGAGCTGCGCATTCGGGTGGTAAACGTGGTGGATTTGATGGCGCTGCAGTCGGATCGGCAACATCCCCATGGTCACACCGATGCATTTTTTGATCGGTTATTTACCGAGGATCGCCCGGTGATTTTTGCCTACCATGGCTATCCCTATCTGATTCATCGCCTGACGTATAAACGGCGCAACCATAGCAATATTCATGTGCACGGTTTTATGGAGGAAGGCACCACGACCACACCCTTTGACATGACGGTACTCAACCAGCTGGATCGGTTCCACCTGGCCATCGCGGCCATCGAGCGGGTGCCTGGACTTGCATCGGCCGCCGCCGCGCTGGATCTCCTGCGTGCCAAGCTTGACGAGCATTATCATTACGTGCGCGAACACGGCGATGATTTGCCCGAAGTACGCGACTGGCGGTGGCGGAAAATAGAATAAACGGCAATCGGCCGTACGGCGCCGGGCATATCTCACGCCATCGCCCTACCCTTGCACCCGGCGACTGACCGAGTGGCGGATGCATAGCTCGGTGGCAAATTCGCTCTGTTCGGGTCCGGCGGCCAGCGCGCCGATGCCTTGTAGCAGCAGGGTGGCCGCGGCGCGGCCCATGTCATAGCCCGGCTGGCGTACGGTGGTCAGCTCGGGGCTCAGCAAACGCGCCTCGGGGATGTCGTCGAATCCGGTTACGCTGATTTGCCGTGGCACGTCAATCGCCAACTCCCGGCACCGGCGGATAAAACCGATCGCCATCAGGTCGTTGGCGCACAGCACGGCCGTGGGCCGCTCGGCCGGCGCCAGGGCGCCCATCTCATCCGCCGCCCGCCGCCCCGATTGTTCGGTATAGTCACCACGAAACACCGGTACCGTATCGGGCACCATACCCGCGCCGGCAAAAGCCTCGCGAAACCCCGCCTGGCGCTGTTCGCTGGTCCACAGCCCGCGCGGCCCGCCGATAATGGCCAGCCGCCGATGCCCTTGCCCTAAAACATACTGTGCCAAACTACGCGCGCCAATCAGATTCTGCGAACTGACGAAGGGTACGTCGATACCCGGTAAACACTCATCCACGAACACCACCGCGCCTTTGGTGGCCAAACTGACCAGCGAGGGGCTAGGCAGCCCGGTACCGGAAAGATAGATCACCCCGTTTAACCGCTGGGTGCGCAATACCTTGGCATAATACTCCTCCCGCTCGGTATCGGCCCACGTCATGCATAACACCAGCAGGCAATCCAGATTATCCAACACGCTCTGGATGCCCTGGGCAACGTCGACAAAAAACGCATTGCCGAGATCGGGCACGATAAAACCAATCGACGAGATACGCTGATGCTTAAGGTTCCTGGCGGCGTTATTGGGTTCAAAATTCAGTTCGGCAATACAGCGCAGGACATGATCACGCGTATCCGCCGCCACCGGACGCTCGCTATTATTGATTACCGCGCTGACGGTACCAATGGAAACCTTGGCCAGCCGGGCCACGTCGCGAATAGTCGGTCTCGCCGTGCGCGGAGATTTGGCGCTGTCGTCGATCATAAAAACACCTGTTGAAGGTTAGGCGGAACGGCGCCAATAATGCCGCGACCAGGGGCGCGCCTTGGAGGAGGTACGCCATGGGGTAACAAGATACTCCAGCATGATAACCAACAGGAAGCTGAGAACGCCCAGCAACGCTAAAAATCCGATGGCGGAAAACGTGCCCGCGGTATTTAGCCGGGAGTTGGCCTGTAGCAGATAGGCACCCAACCCGCCGCTGGTCGAGGCGGTCCATTCGCCGATCACCGCACCGGTCACGCTAAAGGTGGCGGACAGTTTTAACGCGGAAAAAAGCGGCGTATAGGTGGCGGGTAATTTTACATGGCGAAAAATTTTTATCCGCGACCCGCCCATGGAGCGCGCCAGGTTCAGCATATCCCGGTCCACTGAATTAAGACCGTCCAGCACGTTGACCACCACCGGAAAAAACACCACCAACGCCACGATCACCAGCTTCGGCGCCAAGCCGAATCCCAGCCAGATGGTCAGGGCGGCGGAGATGGCAATCACCGGCACCGCTTGGCTGGCGATCAGGATCGGATAGAGGATGCTGCGCGTCCAGGTGGCGGAATCCATCACCACCGCAAACACAAACCCGGCGCCGGCGCCAAGCACAAACCCCAGTAAAAACGTGGCGAAAGTAATCTGAAAGCCAGTCCATAGCACCGTCCAGTCGGAT
>JAATGH010000131.1 GCA_015654745.1 Enterobacterales bacterium | reverse complement strand
CGAGTACTGAAATTCGGTGGTACCTCGGTTGCCAATGCTGAACGGTTTATGCGCGTGGCCGATATCATTGAAAGCAATACCGGCCAGGGGCAAGTGGCCGCCGTGCTTTCCGCGCCGGCAAAAATCACTAATCATCTGGTGTCGATGATTGAGAAAACCTTGGCCGGTGTGGATATTCAGCCCACCATGAATGACGCCGAACGTATTTTCTCAGAGCTATTACAGGGCTTGGCGCAGTCGCAGCCGGGGTTTGACTATGCCGGGCTGCGTTCCCTGGTTTCCCTGGAATTTGCCCAGCTTAAGCAATTACTGCACGGCATTACCTTGCTTAAACAGTGCCCGGATAGCATCAATGCCGACATTATCTGCCGGGGGGAAAAGCTATCCATCGCGATGATGGAAGCGGTTTTCCTGGCGCGCGGCTTTGCCGTGACGGTAATCAATCCGGTGGAGAAGCTGCTGGCCCAGGGCCACTATCTTGAATCGACGGTGGATATCGTGGAATCGACCCGCCGGATCAATGATGCGGCGATTCCTCATGATCATATTATCTTGATGGCGGGATTTACCGCCGGGAATGACAAAGGTGAACTCGTCGTGCTCGGGCGCAACGGTTCTGATTATTCGGCGGCGGTATTGGCCGCCTGTCTGCGTGCCGACTGTTGTGAAATCTGGACCGATGTTGACGGCGTCTATACCTGTGATCCGCGTCAGGTACCCGATGCGCGGCTGCTGAAATCCATGTCCTACCAAGAAGCCATGGAACTGTCCTATTTCGGCGCGAAAGTGCTTCACCCCCGGACCATTGCGCCTATCGCCCAATTCCAAATCCCCTGCCTGATAAAAAACACTGAAAATCCCCAGGCGCCCGGCACGCTGATCGGCCAAAGCGAACCTGACGGCGCAAACCCGGTGAAGGGGATTACCCATCTGAACAACATGGCGATGATTAATGTTTCCGGACCGGGAATGAAAGGCATGATCGGTATGGCGGCGCGTGTTTTCGCCGCCATGTCGCGCGCTGGAAGCTCGGTGGTACTGATTACCCAATCTTCGTCAGAATACAGCATCAGTTTTTGCGTGCCGCAGCACGAACTGGACGGCGCCCGTAAAGCGCTGGAAGAGGAATTCTATCTGGAATTGAAGGACGGCTTGCTTGAACCGCTGGATATCATCAACCAACTGGCGATCATTTCAGTGGTCGGTGACGGAATGCGTACCCAGCGCGGCCTCTCGGCCAAGTTGTTCGCGGCGCTGGCGCGCGCCAATATCAATATTATCGCTATTGCCCAGGGATCTTCCGAACGGTCCATTTCGGTGGTGGTGGATAACGATGCCACTACTACCGGTGTCCGGGTCGCTCATCAGATGTTGTTTAATACCGACCAGGTGATTGAAGTCTTTGTTATCGGGTCCGGCGGCGTAGGTGGCGCGCTGCTCGAACAAATTCATCGCCAGCATCACTGGCTAAAAGCGAAGCATATTGATTTGCGGGTCTGCGGTATTGCCAACTCCCGCGCGTTATTGACCAATGTGCATGGTATTTCGTTGGAAACCTGGCGGCAGGAACTGGAGCATGCGAAGGACGGATTTAACCTCGGTCGCCTGATTCGTCTGGTTAAAGAGTACCATTTGCTGAACCCGGTTATCGTGGACTGTACCAGCAGCTCGGCGATTGCCGATCAGTATGCGGATTTCCTGGGCGATGGGTTTCACGTGGTGACGCCCAATAAGAAAGCCAATACCGCCTCTATGCATTACTACCAGCAAATGCGTAACGCCGCCGCCGGTTCACGTCGCAAGTTCCTTTATGACACCAATGTGGGCGCCGGTTTGCCGGTTATCGAAAATTTGCAGAATCTGCTCAACGCCGGGGATGAACTCCTGCGTTTTTCCGGTATTCTGTCCGGATCGCTGTCGTATATTTTCGGCAAACTGGATGAAGGCATGTCGCTGTCGGCGGCGACCTTGGCGGCAGGGGAGTTGGGGTATACCGAACCGGATCCGCGCGACGACTTGTCAGGTATGGATGTAGCGCGTAAGTTGTTGATTCTGGCCCGTGAGGCAGGGTATCAACTCGAACTTGACGATGTTGAGGTCGAGCCGGTGCTGCCAGAAGGTTTCGATGCGCAAGGCGATGTGCCGACTTTCCTGTCCCGACTGCCGTCCCTGGACGATGCGTTCGCCGCCAAGGTTGCCGCCGCGCGCGATCGTGGCCAGGTGCTGCGCTATGTTGCCAGCATTGAGGCCGGCAGGTGCCAGGTGAAAATTGCGGCGGTGGACGCTAACGAACCGTTGTTTAAAGTCAAGGATGGTGAAAACGCATTGGCTTTTTATACCAGGTATTATCAGCCGCTGCCGCTGGTGCTGCGCGGCTATGGCGCGGGTAATGATGTGACGGCCGCCGGCGTATTCGCGGATCTATTGCGTACGCTGTCATGGAAGTTGGGAGTCTAAAATGGTTAAGGTTTATGCACCGGCGTCAATTGGCAACGTTAGCGTTGGTTTTGATGTCTTGGGCGCGGCAGTATCGCCGGTTGATGGAACATTGCTGGGTGATTGCGTGACGGTGGACGCCGCGCCGGAATTCAGCCTGAGCAGTGAGGGGCACTTTGCCGCCAAGCTACCGGCCAATCCTCGGCAAAATATCGTCTACCAATGCTGGGAACGGTTTTGCCAGGCGGTGAATAAGCATGTTCCGGTGGCCATGCGGCTGGAAAAGAACATGCCCATCGGTTCTGGGCTCGGTTCCAGCGCGTGTTCAGTGGTTGCCGCGTTGGTCGCCATGAACGCCCACTGCGATTATCCACTGGATGAAAACCAGATGCTAAGGCTGATGGGGGAGATGGAAGGGCGGATTTCAGGCAGCGTGCATTATGATAACGTGGCGCCTTGTTATCTTGGCGGCATCCAGCTGATGTTGGAAGAAAACAGTATCATCAGCCAACAGGTCCCGGGTTTTAGCGAGTGGTTATGGGTGATGGCTTATCCGGGCATCAAGGTTTCCACCGCGGAGGCGCGGGCGATTTTGCCCGCCCAATATCGTAGACAGGATTGCATCAGCCATGGCCGCTTTCTGGCCGGATTCATTCACGCTAGCCACACCCAGCAGCCCGCCTTGGCGGCTAAGCTGATGAAAGACGTGATCGCCGAACCTTATCGGACCAAACTGCTGCCCGGATTTGTCGAAGCCCGCCAGGCCGCATCGTCCATCGGCGCGCTGGCCTGCGGCATCTCCGGATCGGGGCCGACGATGTTCGCGGTATGCGATCGAGAAGATACCGCGCAGCGTCTTGCCTCCTGGCTGACGCAGCACTACCTGCAAAATGACGAAGGTTTTGTTCATATTTGTCGCCTGGATACGACCGGCGCGCGAGTGATGGGATAACGTATGAAATTGTATAATATTAAGGATCATAACGAGCAGGTAAGCTTCGCGCAGGCGATCAAGCAGGGGCTAGGGCGCCAGCAGGGGCTATTTTTCCCCCTGGAGCTGCCCGAGTTTGCCTCGACGGAGATCGACGCCTTGTTGGACCTCGATCTGGTGACCCGCAGCGCGCGCATCCTATCGGCCTATATTGGTGATGAGCTGCCGCTGGACACTATCTACCGGCGGGTCAAAGCCGCTTTTGAGTTTCCCGCTCCGGTGGTCGCCGTCGCCGACGATATTTCGGCGCTGGAGTTGTTTCACGGACCGACCCTGGCGTTCAAGGATTTTGGCGGCCGGTTTATGGCGCAAATGTTGACCGAAGTGGCTAAAGGCCAGCCGGTGACCATTCTGACCGCCACATCCGGCGATACCGGCGCCGCTGTGGCCCACGCCTTTTATGGCCTTGAAAATGTACGGGTGGTGATCCTCTATCCACGCGGCAAAATCAGTCCATTGCAGGAAAAACTGTTCTGCACATTGGGCGGCAATATTCATACCGTGGCTATCGAAGGTGATTTTGACGCATGCCAAGCGCTGGTCAAACATGCCTTTGATGACGAAGAGCTCAAGTTACGGTTGGGGCTGAATTCCGCCAACTCGATTAATATCAGCCGGCTGCTCGCGCAAATTTGTTATTACTTTGAGGCGGTGGCCCAACTGTCGCAAGAGCGGCGTAATCAACTGGTGGTCTCGGTACCCAGCGGTAATTTTGGCGACTTGACCGCCGGGCTGCTGGCCAAGTCGCTTGGCCTGCCGATCAAAAGGTTTATTGCCGCCACCAATGCCAACGATACCGTACCGCGTTTTCTGGCGAACGGGAAATGGTTGCCGAATCCGACCGTGGCCACCCTGTCCAATGCCATGGATGTCAGCCAACCCAACAACTGGCCACGCGTGGAAGAGCTGTTCAGGCGCAAGAACTGGCCCATGGACACCCTGGGTTACGGCAGTGTGGACGATGGCCTGACTCGTGAATCCATGAAGGAACTGGCGGCGTTGGGATACATTTCCGAGCCCCATGCCGCGATTGCCTATCGTTTGCTGCGCGATGGGCTGCAGCCGGGTGAATTCGGTTTGTTTCTCGGCACCGCGCATCCTGCAAAGTTCAAGGAAACGGTGGATGAGGTATTGGGACAATCCTTGCCGCTGCCGAAAGCCTTGGCGCTAAGGGCCAATTTGCCGCTGCTTTCACGTAATCTCCCGGCGGATTTCGCTCAATTACGTCAGTTGTTGATGGCTTTGCCCGCCTAACCGCGGCGCTGCTTTGCCTGGCGCCCGGCCTAACGCAGTGAAGCGCCATGGGCCGTGGCGCCATCACGGCGCCGATAAACCCGCGATCAAGGCAAAGGGCGGGATAGGGACCAGGATGTCCACGCCCTAGCCCCTTTCCGGGCGTTTAAAGATCCATTGCGTTGCAGTGGATGCCGCGGGGTCAAACGCGTAGCCACCGGCGTTAAAATCGGTTAACTGCTCCGGCCGCGTCAGCCGCTGGGTAATAATAAAGCGGCTCATCATGCCGCGCGCTTTTTTCGCATGAAAACTGATGATTTTGTACTTGCCGTTTTTTTCATCCAGAAACACCGGCTTTATCACCCGGGCCGAGAGTTCAGCGCTCTTCACCGCCTTGAAATATTCCTCCGACGCCAGGTTGATCAACACATCGTCGCCTTGGGCGGCCAGCGCATCGTTAAGCTGGTGCGTCACGGCGGCACCCCAAAATTGGTATAAATCGTCACCGGCCGGATTGGCGAGCCGGATACCCATTTCCAGTCGATAAGGCTGCATCAGGTCCAGCGGGCGGAGTATCCCGTACAGGCCGGAAAGCATGCGCAGATGGCTTTGCGCAAAATCAAAATCGGCTTCGCTAAAGCCGTCCGCCGCCAGCCCCGCGTAGACATCACCTTTAAACGCCAATATGGCCTGACGCGCATTGGCCGGGGTAAAGGGCGTACTCCATGTCTGGAATCGTGCCGCGTTCAGATCCGCCAGCTTATCGCTGATGCCCATCAGGCGGGTCAAGTGTGCCGGCGTGAGCTGACGACAAACGGCGATTAGCTCGGTCGAACGGGCCAGCAGCTCCGGTTGGGTATAGCGCCGGGTAGCCAGCGGACTGATAAAATCCAGCGTTTTGGCTGGTGAAATAACAATTAACATAAAGTGCGGTTCCGTCTGTTGAGGTTATTTGCGCGTTGCCGGTCGCTCCCACTGTCCCGGAGGAAGCTGGGCCGCAATCGCCGGGAAATTTGCCACATAAAAGGTGGGCAGTTTGCCTACGTCGCGCTGGCTATTGTAATCATGCGCCAGCATCAACACGATACGGGACAGCAGCAATAAGCTGATCAGGTTGGTCAACGTCATCAGGCCCATGGCGAAGTTTGCCAGTCGCCATAGCGCCGGCGCCTCGCTGAGGCAGCCGAATATCACCATGCCCAGCGCCAACAGGCGCAACATCTGGATCGGCCGCGTCGAGCGGAGCGTGAAAAAGCGCAGGCTATTCTCCGCATAGGCATAGTTGCCGATAATCGAGGTAAAGGAAAAAATAAACAGGATTAATACCATCAGCGGCGCACCCCACGCCCCCACCGTTATCTCCAGCGCCCGTTGAATCAGGATGAATCCCTGCGCGTTATCCGCCGAATGCCCCAGGGCACCCGAGATCAGGATAATCGACGCCGTGGCGCTGCAAATGACGATAGTATCAATAAATACCGCCAACATCTGGATATACCCTTGCGAAGCCGGATGGGGCGGCCAGGGCCGGGCCGTCGCCGCAATATTGGGCGCTGAACCCATGCCCGCCTCGTTGGAAAATAGCCCACGCTGGACGCCTTGGAACAGCGCCTGCGCAACGCCATAACCCACGGCCCCCGATGCCGCCTGGTGTACGCCAAATGCGCTTTCCATCACCAGCCTGGCCACCGCCGGCAACCGGTCCAGATGCGGTAGTATCACCCAGGCCGCCAGCAGTAGGTAACATAGCGCCATCAGCGGGACCATCCACTGCGATAACCGGGCAATAAAACGGATGCCGCCAAAGAGGGCGTATCCGCTGATTCCCCCCAGGGCGAGGGCAATAACGCCAGGCTCGGCGCCGAAGATTCCCTGTAGTGATTGGGTTATCGCGCTGGCCTGTACCGCGTTGAATATGCCACCGTAACCGATAAGCAGGAAACAGGAAAAAAGCACGCCCATCCAACGTAATCCCAACCCTTTCTCCATATACCATGCCGGACCTCCGCAATAGTTGCCCTGGGGATCGCGCGCTTTATATAATTGTGCCAGGGCACTTTCGGCGAAGGCGGTGGCCATGCCGATAAACGCCATCAGCCACATCCAGAAGATGGCGCCCGGTCCGCCCATCATCAGCGCCAACGCGACTCCGGATAGGTTGCCGCAGCCAATACGCGCCGCCAGGGAGGTGCACAACGACTGGAAAGGCGAAATCCCGGCGCTATTGTCCCGGCCGGAACCCTTGAGAATGGAAAAAAGGTGGCCAAAATGACGAATCTGGATACACCCT
>JAATGH010000258.1 GCA_015654745.1 Enterobacterales bacterium | reverse complement strand
GACCTTGTCTGCGTGAGCGTCGTCAGTACGGTGCGTCCGGCCATGGCTCGTCTGTGCTCTTTTAACGCCATGAAGCGGCGGCTGGAGAGTTCAATATGCACCTCAAGACCATTGCAAGCCGGCACCACGTCCATACCGTAGATTTCATGCGGCGACTCGATTATCCCCTCCGAAAGGGAAAACCCCAGTGCGAACTGTTCCAGCTCTTTGGGCGAGGCCATCATCACCACATGGGATATACCGTTATAGACTAACGCCACCGGCACTTCGTCGGCCACCCAATCCTGCTCCTCGACGTCTAGCCGCCCACGCTGGCGTACCGCGAGCCGTGAAACGCCCGCCGGCGAGGACGGGTCGGTATCCAGATGGGAAAAGGGTTTGTTCACGTGGCATTCTCGCTCTTGGGGGTCTCGGTCTATTAAAGGCTATTCTACCCCATGGGGTGCGGTAGCAAAATGCCTATAGGTTTCACCGCTGCGCTTAAAATGCGACTATGCTAAAAGCAATTCTGGCGATGGACATAAGGATGCGTGAATCATGCGATTCATTAAGATGATGATGGCAATAGCCCTGACATGCCTGGTGACGGGGGGGGGCGGCGCTGGGCGCCACCACCGGAACCGCCGCACCGGTGACTGCACCGCCCGACGGGCCGGGTGTCGCTATACTGGGGGGTAAACTCACCCTGCAATTGCCGGCGGATTTTGTTGACCAAACGCCGGCGAACACTTCCGGCCAGGACACCGGTGTGGCGGTCCAGCTGTTTGCCAGCCGGGGGCACGCGCAGGTGGTCGGCGTCAGTACCGTACGCACCGTTGAAGGTGATGCCAACGATACTGGCGATCGAGCGTTTAACAAAATGGCTCAGGGGGCTTTGTCCGGGCTGAAAACCCAGTTTAAAGCGGTCAAGAAAACCGCCCAGGGCACCGTGATTGCCGGCGGGCATAAATTCCTGCGCATTGATTCCGAGCAGGAGATGGAGAATAACGCCATCATCGGAACGTTATTGATTACCCCCTATCGCGATAATGTGATTACGGTGCAGGTGCTTTCTCCCGCCGAGACAGCCAAAGAGCATAATGCCCTGGTGAAACGTATACTGGATACTGTGGCCTTTCATTAAGCAGGTAATGGGCCGGTGACATTGATGGTCGTGATTGGAGGTGGATAGCTACCGGAGGTGAACCGATGAAATTGTTAGGCAGTTATACCAGCCCTTACGTGCGCAAAATCTCGGTGATATTGCTTGAAAAGGGTATTGCCTTTGACTTGATCAACGCCGCCCCTTGGGCTAACGACGCCACCGTGGCGGCGGCCAATCCCTTAGGCAAGGTTCCGGTATTGATGACGCCCCTGGGCGAAAATTATTTTGATTCACCTATCATTGCCCAGTATCTGGAATTGACTTACCCGCAAACGGCGCTACTGCCGAAGGACCCCTTGGCGGCGTTACGGGTCCGGCAGCTCGAGGCGCTGGCGGATGGGGTAATGGACGCGGCAATGGCCATTGTCCGGGAGTGTCGCCGCAGCCCCGAGGGACAAAATGCCGCGGTACTGTTCTGCCAGCGGGAAAAAATCCGCCGCGGTCTGGATGCGCTTGAACGATACGCCGGCGAAGGTCGTAGGCTCAATACTCCTTCGCTGAATCTGGCGGATATTGCGGTGGCCTGCGCGGTGGGCGCCATTAACTTTCAGCGCATCATGCCCAATTGGTGCGTGGATCGGCCGGTATTGGTCGCGCTGGTGGAGCGCTTGTTCGCGCGCGAGAGTTTTGCCCGCACCGCGCCGCCGTCAGCGGCCGCATTGTATAGCGACGAATTGTAATCCGTGATCCATCGGCTATAAAGTGTGAGGCCTATCGTATAGTTAACATTCCTTTCCCGCCGCTCTGTTCCGGACCGGCCGCTGCGGCTATTGTTACTACTATGTATCAAGACCGGGCAATGGTCGTATGACGCCTTGGCTCGCTGTAACTAATCCGTAGCTCGGTTTCGTTCTCTTGTAGTTTTATGCAGCTCGCTGTTTTCGCTGGCCGGGTCACTATTGAACGGTACGGCATCGGTAACAGTAAAAGCGTCAAGGAGAAACCATGGCCCACAATCCCTCCCAAAACCGGCTGATACCCGGTGAGTATGGCTACCCACTCGAACTTAAACCGCGTTATAACAATTTTATCGGCGGTGAATGGATCGCGCCGGTAAAAGGCGACTATTTCGTTAACCTTACGCCGATCACCGGCCAGCCCCTGTGCGAGATCGCCAGTTCCAGTAGCGGCGATATCGATCTGGCACTGGACGCCGCCCATAAGGCCAAGGCGCAATGGGCCGGCATGTCGGTACAAACCCGTTCGACGCTGCTACAACGTGTTGCCGATCGCATGGAGCAAAATCTGGAACTGCTGGCGGCGGTGGAAACCTGGGATAACGGCAAGCCCATCCGTGAAACCAGCGGCGCCGATGTCCCCCTGGCCATCGATCATTTCCGCTATTTTGCCGCCTGCATGCGGGCGCAGGAAGGCGGTATCAGCGAAATAGACGCTACCACGGTGGCTTATCATTTCCATGAGCCCTTGGGCGTGGTGGCGCAAATTATTCCGTGGAATTTCCCGCTGCTGATGGCCTGCTGGAAAATGGCGCCAGCCCTGGCCGCCGGTAACTGCATCGTATTGAAGCCGGCCAAGCTGACACCCTTGTCGATTTTGGTGTTAATGGAGCTGATACAAGATCTCCTGCCGCCGGGGGTGATTAACGTGGTAAACGGCGCCGGGGGTGAAATCGGCGAGTATTTGGCCACGTCCAAACGGGTGGCAAAAGTCGCCTTTACCGGTTCAACGGAGGTGGGCAGGCAAATCATGGGCTACGCCACGCAAAACCTGATTCCGGTCACGTTGGAGCTCGGCGGTAAATCGCCAAATATCTTTTTTGCCGACGTGATGGCAAAAGAAGACGCTTTTTTTGATAAAGCGCTGGAAGGGTTCGCCCTGTTCGCCTTTAATCAGGGCGAAGTCTGTACCTGCCCAAGCCGGGCGCTGGTGCAGGAATCCATTTATGAACGCTTTATGGAACGGGCGGTTAAGCGGGTTGAGGCCATACGCAGCGGTAATCCCCTTGATGCCCGCACCCAGCTTGGCGCGCAGGTTTCCTCGGGCCAGATGGATACCATCCTGAATTATATCGATATCGGTAAAAAAGAGGGCGCCGAGGTGCTGACCGGCGGTCGGCGCAGGATATTGGCGGGGCAGTTGTCCGAAGGTTATTACCTTGAACCGACCATTCTGTTGGGTAAGAACAGTATGCGGTTATTCCAGGAGGAGATCTTTGGGCCGGTGCTGTCGGTGACCACGTTCAAGGACATGGACGAGGCGTTGGCTTTGGCCAACGATACGGATTATGGGCTGGGAGCCGGCGTTTGGAGCCGTGACGGCAACGTCGCCTATAAAATGGGGCGGGGTATCCAGGCCGGGCGCGTCTGGACCAACTGCTACCATGCTTATCCCGCTCATGCCGCTTTTGGCGGGTATAAACAATCCGGGATCGGCCGCGAAACCCACAAGATGATGCTAGAGCACTACCAGCAGACCAAGTGTCTGCTGGTAAGCTACTCGGACCAGCCGCTCGGGCTGTTCTAATCGGTGCCGCGCCATCGCGCCCTTTCGCGCGGCGCGAAGGCGGCCCCTCCTGCAACCCCGATGCGCTTACCGAGCGATCGGGGTTTGATTAACGGCTGCTGTCGGTAATGGGGTCACGTACGATAAAGATATAGGACAGGGCGCCCAGCAGGGTGACGCATGAACAAATCGTCAGCGCTAAATTAAATGAATGCGTGGTATCGACGATCCAGCCGGTGACCACCGGCGCAAAGGAGGCAAAGACAAAGCTGGCGAAATTCTGGATGCTGCCCACCGACGCCGTCATGCGGGAAGTGACCCCTACGTGGATTAGACCCCAGCAGGACGTGCCGGCGAAATGGATGCAGAACAATGCCATACCGATCAATACCACCGCGCTGCCGGTCGTGTCCGCCCTCGCCACGATGGAGGTGAATGCGGCGGATAACAGCATGCCGGCGACGATACACACTTTGCGGCTTTTTAGTGGCGCCACGCCTTTGCGCACCAGATAATCGGTAACAAAACCGTTTGAAAGCATACCCGCCGCGCCAAACAAAAACGGGATCGACGAGAATAGGCCGGTATTGGTCAAATTAAGATGATAGGTGCTTTGCAGATAGCCGGGCAACCAGGCGAGGTAAAGCCACGCCGTATAGTTAATCCCGCTGAAGCCTAGCATCATGCCCCACATCGTGCGGTTTTTAAACAAACCGCGCCATTCGCGAAAGCTCATGGGCTCCGCACGGGCGCTGACGCTGCCGGCATTCAGGTAGGTCTGTTCTTCTTTGCTCAGGGAAAAACTGGTTTTGTTGCGATACAAAACATACCAGCCGACGGATAAGACAATACCCATGAGTCCGATGGTGATAAACATACCGCGCCAGCCGATCGCCAGCATCATGGCGGCTAAAATAGGCGGACTGACCGCGAGGCCAATGGTTGAGGCCGCGTTAAAAATACCCATCGGCAAGCCGCGGTCTTTGATATTGAACCAGTCGTTAATCACCTTTACGCCGCAGGGGTTCATCGGCGCCTCGCCGATACCCAGCCCGATGCGCACCAGAATAAATTGGGTAAACGAGTGGATCAGGCCGGCGCTGGCCTGGAATAGCGACCAGATGAACATGCCAAGCCCCAGCATGATGCGCGGGCCTTTACGATCCAACAGCGGGCCGCAGGGCAATTGAGCCAAGCCATAGGCCAGGGAAAATGCCGAGAGCAGCATGCCTATTTCGGTGGCGTTCAATCCCAAGTCCTGACGAATGGTGAGGTTGGCTACCGATAACGAACTGCGGTCGAGAAAATTAATTACCGCTGCCAGAAATAATAAAAGCATTGCGGTGGTCTGAATTTTTTTTATTCTTGCCGAGCGTAAAGGAATACCATCGGCGGGAATGGCAATAATAGGTGCGGCCGGTTTTGCCTGATCCACACCGGGATTATACGCGATATTACTTTTTTCATTTTCTTCCCCTGGGTTTCCCCTCGTTTTAACGTTGGTATTTGATAACCGGGACAAGGATAAAACCGACTTACCTGGTATTTTATGTAAGCCGTTCTGCGCGACGGAAATATCGGATATAGCCAGACGGTAATGGGGCCGGCGAAATACATTATGGGCGCCGGCCCCGGCCATGCGTAAAAT
>JAATGH010000174.1 GCA_015654745.1 Enterobacterales bacterium | reverse complement strand
GGTCGATGCAATCTGCCGTGATTAAAATTTACATTTAGGGGCGAAATAATACCATGAACAGCACAAAAGGTCATTAATCGGCGTTTCAGCCGGTATCCATGCTCCAGAACGCGGGGAAAACGCTATGCCGACCCCGCTACGGCGTCAACCCCGGCGGCCGATTAGCGGAGTTCAAGCGTTTGGGTCAGGGTACCGGCCGGCGCGGGGGATGAATTACCCAGATAGCGCACGTCATCGAGCACCCAGCACTGCCCCTCGCGGATCATCAACACCTCATCCTGCCACTGCACGGACCGATCGGCGCCCTGCGCGCGCGTAAGATCAACCCGCAGCGGAATGTTTTTCGCATCAAAGTTCAGGATGCGCGAAGCGCTATGTACCCGTGCCTCTGTGGGCGCGGTGGCCTGGCTACTGAAAATATCCCGGTTCGGCTGTTTCGCCAGCTTATCCCGGGCGGCGCGATCGTTGGCCAGGTAATTGAACAATCTTTCGCTCAGATAAGGGCGATATTGTCCCAACTGAGCGGTGTCCGGCTTACCTTGCGCATGCTGGGCGATGCGCAGGTCATAAAAGCGCTGCGCCACCGTATCCGGGCCGCCCTCAACACAGGGACCATTACGGGTGCCGATATCGTTAAACGCCGGTTCAACCTGAGTGGTACAGGCCGAGAGCAGCAGCGCCAGCGGCAACAGGGTATAGAGTGTTGTTTTCATTGTTAACCTTTCTGGTGATAGTGAAGTGAGGGGCACTAATGCGACGAGTGCGGGTCCTGATTGAAGTATAGATGGATATCAGTCAGTTGTGCGCCGGCGGCACGCTTGGCTAAGCTGCGTGGCGATGGGGGTGCCGGCGGGATAAGGATAATCGGCGCAGCGGTGGGCCGCGCCGCGCGAGGGAGTAAACGCAAGTTCGCTATTGCACCTAAGCGGAGAACCGGCTAGTCGACATAACGCCGAGTCGATGTTTTCAAGCGACAATAACGCGTCAGTTGAATTGAATGGCCTTTAACGCGGCGCCATGGTGCGAAGTTGTCTCTGTTTGCGTCGCAATAGTGCGTATGCGTTGAGTGAGAAATATGCTGGATGGCGTAGAAAACGTGAAAAGGGATTGATTAAGTTCGGGCTCTTGGCGCGCCGATTCATTCTGTTTCCCCGGTTCACCGTTCGGCGGTCGTTTGCGCTCGCTGTCAATTGCATTGTTAATGACATTGTCAATTTGCGCGGGAGTCAGTGACTCAAGATAACCTCGAGCATCATTACGGATAATTTCCAGCGGCGGTCGATCAGGAAAAAACTTACTGAATACCTTGCCAATCGCCTGCCGGTTGACGGTTTTTTCTGCATCGGTTTTGTTTTTATTGCCGTGAGTCTGGTAAAGGTAATCGAAAGACAGTTGAGAAATATTTGAATTAGCTAAGGAACTATAGCCTTTTTTCGGTTACGGCTGGTTTCTGAGAATGTCGACATTTTTAGCGAGATCCCTGGTCAACGCTTCCTTGAGGAAACCATCTGCTATTGGCCGAAGGGTGTTCATGGGGTCGGTGGATGTCTTTTTAATTTTTGGAAATATTGCATCAATTTCCATATTAATAACGCGTCCTATATTGGTTTCGAACTCTTCGGCCTCCCATGATTCACGGTCTGAATTGACAGCAGTGGATAAACTAATTCGATTATAAATTGCCTCAATATCGGCCTCCGTCAACTGCCTGACCTGCTGATCCGGCGGGCAATGGGACGGTGTTGCATGGCGAAAATTAAAGCTGTGGCAAAGGCGGGTTCCATACGCGGGTATTTTTGACAAAAATTCGGCGCCCGTATTGAACACCGTTTTACATTGGCTAACCAGGCGGGACATTATATTTTTGACGGTGGGTTTTGCGGTTTCGCTATAAAACGTGCATGGGTTCATTGGACTGTTAAACGCCGTGTAAGCGCTTTTCGCCGTGACGATGATATTACCGACACGACTAGATGTTTCATGTGCTAAGCATTGTTTAATCTGCCTGGCGGCATGATTTGCGACACCTACGATCTGCGTGCCAAGAAAAAGAGCTGTATTATTTTGAGCAATAAGAGAAAAATGAGTATTCGAGGTTATCGAATGATGCAAGTAGTCCAATCCAAAGCCTGACATTATTGACTCTTTATTCGTTGAAAAAAAATATTATATATTAGCTTTACTAATCGAATCCTAAACCAATTGCAGTTATCGCTTTCAGCGATTATTTTTGTATATAGGTTGTGCAACGCGCCGAAAACGTGATGACCATGCGATATTGTGCGCTGCGCCGGTTAAGGGCATTATAATGAACCCTCTACAGCAGGCAGGCGGAAAGTGGCAATGGATCGCATAGCGGATGGCAATATACCTGCAGAAAGGGCGGGACGGGGCGCGATAGCCGCGGTGAAATGCTGGTTATGCCTGTTGCTATTAGCCATGGCGGGCTGTCGAGGGGGGAACGCGCCGCCATCGACCTTTCAAATAGACGATTCACATCGGGCGGCGGGCGCCGATGAGCGGATTCAGGTTTTGGTTATCCACTACACCGCCGAAGATTTTCCCTCGTCTTTGAATACGCTCACCGCCGAGCAGGTCAGCGCGCATTATCTGATCCCGGCGGCGGCGGATCGTCGCGGCGTCCCCACCGCGCTGCATCTGGTGGACGAGTCACGCCGGGCTTGGCACGCGGGGGAGAGCTACTGGCGCGGCAGGGACCATATCAACGATACTTCAATCGGCATTGAAATAGAAAACGCGGGATATCGGCGCACCCTGACGGGGTTTCGCGCCGCACCTTATCCGCCGCCACAGATTGCCCTGGTCATCGCCCTATCCCGGGATATTATCGCCCGCTATCATATCGCACCGGGCAATGTGGTAGGGCATAGCGATATCGCCTGGCGGCGTAAACAGGACCCGGGTCCGCTGTTTCCCTGGCAACGGCTGGCCGAGGCCGGAGTAGGGGTGTGGCCGGACAGGCCGCGGGTGGCATATTATCTGGGCGCTAGAAGCGGCGGCCAGCCGGTGGCGATGGACGGCATACTCCAGCGTATGGCGCGCTATGGCTATGATACTTCGGGACCGTTGTCGGCGGCGTTGCAACAACAGGCGGTGGCGGCGTTCCAGATGCATTTCCGGCCTAGGGATTTCCGCGGCCTGCCGGACGCGGAAACCGAAGCCATTCTCGACGCGTTATTGGAAATAAACGCCGGTAAGGGGCGCGGCGGCTAACTGTCCATGGTGTTGCAAAAACTCACTCCAGCACTGCACGACCTTTTGCAGATCGGCGCTGCTGATATTGAGGTGGGTGGCCAGGCGGGTGACGGTGCCGGACGCGATGATAATGTCATGCTGCCGCATCCAGGGAGCCAGTTTGGCGGCCAATTCCGCCGACTGCCTGATAAACAGCATATTGGTTTGCGCTCCCGGCGCCATGATCTCGACGCCCAGGGCGGCGAGCTGTTGCTCCAGCCAGGTCGCGTTATCATGATCCTCGCGCAGCCGTTGCACATTGTGTTCCAACGCGTAGCGTCCCGCCGCCGCCAGAATACCCGATTGGCGCATACCGCCGCCGACCATCTTGCGCCAACGTTTGGCCTGGTGGATATATTCAGCGTCGCCACACAGCAGCGATCCCACCGGCGCCCCCAGACCCTTGGACAGGCAAATGGTCAGGGTATCGCAGTACTGGCTGATTTCGCTTAGCGGTACATTGAGCGCCACCGCCGCGTTAAACACCCGCGCGCCGTCGATATGCAGACCCAGCCCGTGTTCGCGCGTAAATTGGAATGCCTGGCGCAGGTAATCCAGCGGCAACACCTTGCCGTTGTGGGTATTTTCCAGGCATAACAAGCGGGTGCGGGCAAAATGAAAATCGTCCGGTTTTATCGCCGCCGCCACTTTATCCAGCGGCAGGGTGCCGTCCGCGTCCGCTTCCAGCGGCTGTGGCTGGATGCTACCCAGTACCGCCGCGCCGCCGGCCTCGAAGCGGTAATTGTGCGCCTGTTGGCCAACGATATATTCTTCGCCGCGCTGGCAGTGGGTTAATAAGGCCACCAGATTTGCCTGGGTACCGCTGGGGAAAAACAGCGCCGCCTGTTTGGCGCTCAACCGCGCGCCGTCGGCCTCCAATGCCGCCACGGTGGGGTCGTCGCCATAGACGTCATCACCCACCTCGGCTTGCGCCATCGCCCGGCGCATGTCGCTGCTCGGCAAGGTAACGGTATCACTGCGTAGATCAATCATGACTACTCCAAAACAGTTTTCAGCT